>SLCE01000229.1 GCA_007125985.1 Ectothiorhodospiraceae bacterium
AAGACCACTGTCACCACCAATGCAAAACTGACCCACCCCACCAAATGAAAACTGACCCTCCACTTCATTTAACCTCGCTCCCCAAAGCAGACCTGCAACGGGGCCGAGATGATCAAGCAGGAAGGGGCTATGGAGATCAGAATATTGCATCGCCAAGGGGTCAGTATCCGTGAGATTGCGCGCCAACTTGGCGTCTCCAGGAACACCGTTCGCAGGTATCTGCGTGATGAAGCCGAGCCGGTCTATAGCGCACGTCCACAACATGGCGGAAAGCTCACGCCTTATGCCGATTACATCCACAAGCGGATCGCCGCCGCACGGCCGGACTGGATTCCAGCCACCGTTTTGTTGCGAGAGATCCAGGACCTTGGTTACCAAGGAGGGATCAGCTTGCTGCGTGCTTTCACGCTCTCGCTCAAGCCCTCCCCAAGGCCCGATCCCGTGGTGCGTTTCGAGACCGAGCCCGGCCAGCAGATGCAGGTGGACTGGGGTGTCTTTCGCCGCGGCAAATCACCGCTGTCAGCGTTCGTCGCAACGCTCGGCTGGAGCCGCTATTGCTATGTCGAGTTCGTGACCGACGAGCAATTTACGACGCTCAAACGCTGCCATGAAAACGCCTTTGCCTACTTCCAGGGCGTTCCCCGTGAGGTGCTCTACGACAACATGCGAACCGTAGTCGTGCAGCGCGATGCCTACGGCGGCGCGCAGCACCGCTTCCACGCCGGACTGTGGTCTTTGGCGAAAGACCTTGGCTTCGCGCCCCGGCTCTGCCGCCCGTATCGGGCCAAGACCAAGGGCAAAGTGGAACGGTTCATTGGTTATCTCCGGCGGAGCTTTTATGTGCCGCTGGCATCCCAACTGAAACAGGTCGGACTGACCGTCGATGTGGACACAGCGAACCTGGAGGTTCGCAAGTGGTTGCGCGACGTTGCCAACGCCAGAATCCACGGCACCACGCAGGCCATTCCAGCGCAGCGCTGGGCGCAGGAAGTGAAAGCATTGTTGCCGGAACCCGCTGCAATGAAAGCACCGACTCCGCCGGTGCAAGACCTCATCAAGCCAGTTGCACACCGCTTCGAACCGATCCGTTTGCACCATCCGCTGTCGGTCTATGACGCACTGCTGGTGGAGAGGCAAGCATGAGCCTTCAAACGGAACGCCTGACGGAGTTGTGCGCAACGCTGGGGCTTGCCGGCGTCGATGTCCAGTACGCGGCCTTGGCCGAAACGGCAGCCCGGCAAGAGAGCAGTTACACCGATTACCTTGAGCACTGCTTGAAAGCCGAGTTCGATGCTCGGCGGCTGCGAAGCCGGACCATGCTGGTGAAGATGGCCGGGTTCCCCGGCATCAAACTGCTCGATGACTTCGACTTCCAGTTCGCCGTCGGTGCACCGAAGAAGCAGATCATGGAACTGGCCTCACTCGCCTTCGTTGAGCGCCGGGAAAACGTGGTGCTGCTTGGGCCAAGTGGCGTCGGGAAAACACATCTGGCACTGGGCCTGGGTTATCTGGCAACCCAGGCCGGCTTAAAAACGCGCTTCATGACTGCCACCGATCTGCTGCTGCAACTCGATACCGCACAGCGGCAAGGCCGCTTGAAGTCCTTCCTGCAGCGCAGCGTCCAGGGACCGAGCGTTTTGATCATCGATGAGATCGGCTACCTGCCAATGTCTCGCGACCAGGCCAATCTGTTCTTCCAGGTCATTGCCAAACGCTATGAACGGGGATCGATCGTGCTGACATCCAACCTCTCCTTCGGGCAGTGGGATGAAGCCTTTGCCGGCAACACGGCGCTGACATCGGCCATGCTCGACCGCATCCTGCATCACTCGATTGTTATTCAAATAAAGGGAGACAGCTATCGCCTGAAAGAGAAGCGCAAAGCAGGAATCGTCAGACCTACAACAGCCGATTAATACAACCTTGGGCGGGTCAGTTTTGGACTGGTGGTTTTTGCCCAAGTGGGTCAGTTTTCAGTTGCCGTTGACACTACAAATCCCAATCAGTCGGGAAAGGCGACGGGCGGGCGCAGTTGTTCCGGCGCTCCTCGGGTGAGCCATTCCCAGTAGCGCGGCTGTTACGGCGCCTTCTGCTGCGGGATGTTACGTTCCAACTTGAATTTTGGGGTGCTGCCTGGCTGCAGCAGCTTCATGTTGGTCTAGGTAGCCAGCATGATCAATACACGAGCCGGGAGCACCGCGGTTCATAGCATCTCGCATTGCGGGCGGGACAGGGGTTTTGGCAACCGTCACAGGATCGACCGCAACACTGATCATTTCCGCGCTAGCGATGAGCTGCTCCTCGCCGGCGACCCGAATTTCCATGGTGAGCGCGAAAGAAGTGTTACCGACATAACTAGTACGCACAGCAACCTCCAAAGCTTGCCGGTAGCGCGCAGGCGCATTCCACTCTATGGTCAGCTTTACGACTTGATAATCGAATTCTCCGTCCGGAAGCCCTGATTCAGCACCCAGAAAGCGCAGGAACTCGGTCGCAGCAAGGTCGACATAGTCGGCGTAGCGGGCATTAAATACCACCTTTTGCGCATCGCATTCACTGTAGCGTACCCGCAAGTAGTAACGAAAATCGTCTATCATCGGCAAACCTCTTCGCTCAAGCATAATCGAGCCGCTTAACACGTCCACAGCACACAATGCGAAGGTGAAAGGGCGCGTTCAAATACGGCAGGGATTGGGTTATTTTTAATTTGAGGAACAGAACCATAACCGCTTTGGTCGCCGCCAACCAGCCTTCCCTCCAATCTGCAATGAACTGAATGCTGATAATGCTCCCGTTCAGCAGAGCTGATCTAAGCATTCAGGTTCCTTTGAGGAGTCGTCGCAAGACCTTTCCCGCGCCGGTGGCAGGCAGCGAATCCCGGAACTCAACATGTCGCGGCACCTTGTAGGCCGCCATGTTCTCACGCGCCCAGTCGATCAATTCATGTTCACTTATCGGGTCCCTGTGCCCAGACTTCAGTACAACGAAGAGCTTTACCGATTCACCACGCTGCGGGTCCGGTATGCCCACTGCCGCCGATTGGGCGATCGCAGGATGCCCTAGCATCA
>SLCE01000225.1 GCA_007125985.1 Ectothiorhodospiraceae bacterium
GGGCAGCACGGCCGCCGGCAAACCGCCAGGCGTTCGTCATCCCGCTAAGCCCGGGCCCGGATATAGATGGGGGCAAAAGGTTCGGATTGCACCAGTTCCACCAGCGATGCCTTGATCAGTTCCAGCAGCGCCAGAAAACTCACCACAACCCCCAGGCGCCCCTCCTCGGCATTGAGCAGCGCACTGAACGGGGTGAACTCCTCGCTGTTGAGCCGCTCCAGAGTCTGTGACATGCGCTCGCGCACGGACAGCGCCTCGCGCTGCACGTGATGATGGCTGAACATCTCCGCCCGGCCCAGCACTTCTGCCAGTGCACCCAGCAGTTCCCTCAGGCTCACATCCGGCTCCCGCTGGCGGGGATTGGCCCCCGGCGCCGGCAGAATGACGGGGAACGTGTCCCGGCCCACACGCGGCAACGCATCCAGGTCCTCGCCCGCCGTCTTGTAGCGCTCGTATTCCTGCAGGCGGCGCACCAGCTCCGCCCGTGGATCCATCTCGTCCTCATCCTCCACCGGCGCCCGTGGCAACAGCATGCGGGATTTGATCTCGGCCAGCATGGCCGCCATCACCAGATATTCCGCGGCCAGTTCCAGCCGCAGTTCCTTCATCAGTTCCACGTACTCCATGTACTGCCGGGTGATGGAGGCGATGGGGATGTCCAGCACGTCCAGATTCTGGCGCCGGATCAGATACAGCAACAGGTCCAGCGGGCCCTCAAAAGTCTCCAGAAAGACTTCCAGCGCATCCGGGGGAATGTACAGATCGCGGGGCAGTTCCGTGACCGGTTCGCCCCGGACCATGGCCCGCAGCCGGGCCGGGTCATCACCCAGCAGCTCAACCGCCTCGACCTGATCGTTCACAGTGGATACCCGCTCAACCGTAATCCAACCCCATGGCGCGGCGTACGTCCTCCAGCGTGTCCCTGGCAGCACTGCGGGCGGCCTCGGCGCCTTCCGCAGCGATGGAACGCACCGCCTCCGGATCTTCCTCGAACTCGCGGCCCCGGCGCCTGATCGGCTCCAGTTCGTCCAGCACCGCGCCGATCACTGGCTTCTTGCAGTCCAGACAGCCGATACCCGCCGTGGTGCAGCCCTGCTGCACCCAGTCCCGGGTATCCTGGTCGGAGTACACTTTGTGGAACTCCCACACCGGACATTTCTCCGGCGTGCCCGGATCAGTGCGCCGCACTCTTGCCGGATCAGTGGGCATGGTGCGGATCTTGCGCTCCACGTCGGCCGGTTCGTCGCGCAAGGCGATGGTGTTGCCGTAGGATTTGGACATCTTCTGCCCGTCCAGGCCCGGCATTTTCGCCGCCGGCGTCAACATGGCCTGGGGTTCCGGCAGGATGACCACACCACTGCCGTCCAGATAGCCGTACAGGCGCTCCCGGTCGGCCAGGGTGATGTTCTGCTGGTTCTGCACCAGCGCACGGGCAACCTCCAGCGCCTCCTGATCGCCCTGCTCCTGGTATTTCCGGCGCAGCGAGTCATAGAGCTTGTGGTTCTTCTTGCCCATCTTATGGGCCGCTTCCTTCGCCTTGTCCTCGAAGTTCGGCTCACGACCGAACTGGTGATTGAAGCGCCGGGCAATCTCCCGTGTGAGTTCCACATGGGCCACCTGATCCTCACCCACCGGCACCGCAGTGGCCCGATAGATCAGGATATCCGCGGACTGCAGCAGCGGATAGCCGAGGAAGCCGTAGGTAGCCAGATCCTTCTCCCGCAGCTTGTCCTGCTGATCCTTGTAGGTGGGCACGCGTTCCAGCCACCCCAGGGGCGTGATCATGGACAGCAGAAGATGCAATTCCGCATGTTCCGGCACCCGCGACTGGATGAACAGCCGCGCCAGGCTGGGGTTGACCCCACAGGCGAGCCAGTCCACCAGCAGATCCCAGACATGATCGGCGATGACCTCACGCTCATCGTAATGCGTGGTCAGCGCATGCCAATCGGCCACAAAGAAGAAGCATTCATGCTCCTGCTGCAGCTTCACCCAGTTCTTCAGTACACCGTGATAATGCCCCAGGTGCAGTTTGCCCGTGGGTCGCATGCCGGACAGCACCCGGCTCTGCCGTGAACCTAGCGAACTCAATTGGCCCCCTCGCTGACTTGTTGGTGTGAACATTTCGGACGTCACCATGCAGACACGCGCCTGCAGTTTCTATCGGCCGCTGATGATACCCCAGATCGCCCCTGCAGGCAGCGCGACTAGGATTCCTCGAAGACGGAGGCATCCCCCTTTCCATGCCGCAGCACCTCGGGCACCCCGTCGTACAGGTCTACCACTGTGGACGGCTCCATACCGCAGGCGCCTCCATCGATGATCAGGTCGACCACCTTTCCGATGTGGTCACGAATGTCCGGCGCTTCCGTGAAGGGCAGATCCTGCCCCGGCAGCAGCAGACTGGTGCTCATCAAGGGCTCCCCCAGTTCCTCCAGCAGGGCCCGGGCAATGGCGTGGTCCGGCACGCGGATCCCGATACTCTTGCGTTTCGGGTGTTGCAGGCGCCGGGGCACTTCGCCGGTGGCCTTGAGCACGAAGGTGTAGGGGCCGGGCGTGAACGCCTTGAGCAGACGGTAGGCGCTGTTCTCAATGCGAGCGTAGGTCCCGATCTCAGACAGGTCCCGGCAGGCCAGCGTGAAATTATGGTCCCCGGAGAGCTGGCGGATCTGGCGGATTCGATCCACTGCCGACTTCTCGCCCATCATGCAACCCAAGGCATAGGTGGAATCCGTGGGATAGACGATTACGCCGCCCTCTTGCAGAATTTTCACGGCCTGATGGATGAGGCGCTTCTGCGGGGTCTCCGGGTGAATCTCGAAATACTGGCTCATGTACCTTCCTCTACCGGTTGATTCAGTCAAAGGCGAACCACCACGCGGGAGCGCTGTCCATTCTCCGAGCGCACGCGCCTCATCGCGATCAGCGCCCGGTCGTCCGCCGACGGCGGTGTGATAAGCTCTGCCGCTGTCAGGTTCACCTGATACCGAAACAGTCTGGCACAGGAAGGAGCCCGTAAACCATGTACTACGCCATCATGTCGCGGGATGTGGAAAACAGCCTGCCGCTGCGTCAGCAGGCGCGCCCTGCCCACCTGGAACGAATGGAAGAGCTCAAGGCGGAAGGCCGTCTGCTGATGGCAGGCCCGTTCCCGGCGCTGGATACAACCGACCCGGGTGACGCGGGTTTCACCGGAAGCCTCATTGTCGCGGAGTTCCCCTCCCTGGAAGACGCCCGCGCCTGGGCCGATGCGGACCCCTATGTAGCCGCCGGCGTCTATGCCGAGGTGACGGTCAAACCATTCAAGAAGGTCTTGCCATGAATGAACAGCGCGTACGCATGATCGGGCAGCGGCTGCAGAACGCGATGGTCGTGGAGCACCTGGAGATCGAGGACGAATCCCATCTGCACGCCGGCCATGCCGGTGCCCGGGACGGACGCGGCCATTTCCGGGTGCTGGTGGTCAGCGATGCCTTCGCCGACCGCTCTCCCCTCCAGCGTCATCGCCTGGTGTATGACGCCATGGGAGAGGCCATGGAGACGGACATCCATGCGCTGACTATCCGGGCCATGACGCCCCAGGAATACCAGCAAACAGCCAGCACCTGATCGGGGCCGCCATGATGCGTACCTGGGTTCTCTGTCTCGGTCTCCCGCTCCTATTGGCCTGCAACCCCTCCGGCGATAACCAGGGCAGCGCAGAGCCGGCAGACTCCGCCGCGACCCTGGCGGAGCTGAGCAACGAACGGGTGCTTGCGGTGGTGAATGGCGAGTTGGTCACCGAGCCGATGCTGGCCATGCATGCCTTGCGCCGCAGCGGCACGGAGCTGGATCAGTTATCCGCGGACGACCAGGAAACGCTGCTGCTGGAACTGGTGGAACTGACGATGATCGCCCAGGACGCCCAGCAGCAGGAGCTGGACCACGACCCCATGGTGCGTGCCCGCATTGAGAACATGCAGCGGGCTCTCATGGCTCAGGCTGCGCTGCAGGAGTTGCGCGCCGCGCCGGTTTCCGACGCCGAGCTCGAAGCTGTGTACGAAGAACAGTACGCGGACCGCACCACCACCGAGTATCATGCCCGCCATATTCTGGTGGACGATGCCGCCCGTGCGCGCGACCTGATCCGGCGACTGGATGAGGGCGCTGACTTCGTGGAGCTGGCGCAGCTGCACTCCACCGGCCCAGGCGCTGCGCAAGGCGGTGATCTTGGCTGGTTCACGCCAGAACAGATGGTGCCTCCGTTTGGCGAGGCGGCCGCGGGGCTGTCCGTTGGTGAACACTCCGCCGAACCGGTGAAGACCCAGTTCGGTTGGCATGTGATCCGCCTGGAGGATCGCCGCGAACGCCAGCCGCCGTCTCCGCAGGCGATCCACGAGCAACTGGAACAGCAGGTCCTGCGACAGCGGATGGAGCAATACGTGAAATCGCTGCGCCAGGAGGCGGACGTGCAACTCTACCGGAGCGCACCCGAGGACTGAACGCTGAGCAGCTGACCGCCGGTGTCGCCGAATCAGCCCTGCTCCAGCAATTCCCGCAGATCGGCCTCCTCCAGCACCGGCACTTCCAGCTGCCGAGCCTTGTCCAGCTTCGATCCGGCGCTGTCTCCGGCGACCACGTAATCCGTCTTGCGCGACACGCTACCGGTCACCTTTCCACCCAGCGCCTGAATCCGCTCCTTGGCCTCGTCCCGGGTCATCCCCTCAAGTGTGCCGGTGAGCACAAAGGCCTTCCCCGCCAGGGGCTGCGCGCGGGCTTTGCGCTCCAGCGCCGGCCATCGCACCCCGGCCTGACGCAATGCGGCAATCACCTCCCGGTTGTGCGGTTCCGCGAAGAAATGGGCAATGGCCTGAGCGACCACCGGCCCCACATCAGGCACCTCCACCAGTTCGTCTTCGCTGGCGGCCATGATGGGATCAAGTTCTCCGAAGTGCTCTGCCAGCCGCTGAGCCGTGACCTCGCCCACATGCTGGATACCAAGCGCATAGAGAAAGCGCGGCAGTGTAGTCTCCCGCGCCCTGTCCAGCGCGCCAAGCACGTTGTCGGCAGACCGGTCACCCATGCGCTCCAGCCCGGCCAGGGTTGCATGCTCCAGCCAGAACAGCTCGGCCGGGGTGCGGACCAGATTGCGTTCCACCAGCTGTTCCACAATCTTCTCGCCGAGCCCGTCGATATCCAGGGCACGGCGTGACGCGAAATGCAGTATCGCACCGACCCGTTGGGCCGAGCACACCAGTCCTCCCTGACACCGGTAGTCCACTTCGTCGTCGAGCCGCAGCACCTCGGAGCCGCACACCGGGCAGGCATCCGGCATCACCCATGGCCGGGCGTCCCCGGGGCGCTGCTCCAGGATGACCCCGGTGATCTCAGGTATCACATCGCCTGCCCGGCGCACCATCACGGTATCGCCCACGCGGACATCCTTGCGCTCGAGTTCATCCATGTTGTGGAGCGTGGCCCGGCTCACGGTGACACCGCCCACTTCCACCGGTTCCAGATCCGCCACCGGCGTGATCACGCCGGTGCGGCCCACGGAGGGGATGATGCGGCGCACCCGCGTGGTGGCCTCCCGGGCCGGCAGCTTGTAGGCAATCGCCCAGCGCGGCGCCCGCGCGGTAAACCCAAGCCGTTCCCGGGCTTCCAGGTCGTCCACCTTGAACACCACGCCGTCGATCTCGTAATCCAGGGCGTCCCGGCGCTCCACAAGCGTGCGGTAAAAATCCAGGCAGGCCTCCAGGCCATCCAGTTCGCGAATCTCCTCATTCACCCGGAAGCCCCAGGCACTCAACTGCTCCAGCACCGCGTGATGGCTGTTACCCAGTGGTTCGCTGCTGTCACCCACGCCGAAGGTGAAAAAGGTGAGCGGGCGCCGTGCTGTCTCCCGGGAGTCCAACTGCCGCAGACTGCCTGCCGCAGCGTTGCGGGGGTTGGCAAAGGGTTTCTGTTCCGCTTCCAGGCGCTGCCGGTTCAACTGCTCGAAGTCGCGTTTGCGGATCACCACTTCACCGCGAACATCCAGGCGTTCCGGGGGTTGATCACCACGCAGTCGCAACGGAACGCTGCGGACCGTACGCATATTGGCTGTGATGTCCTCACCGGTGCGGCCATCACCTCGCGTGCCCGCCTGCACCAGCACGCCGTTTTCGTAACGGATACTGACCGACAACCCGTCCAGCTTGGGTTCGCCCACATACTTCACGGTGCCGTGGTGGGCCAGCCGCTCACGGATGCGACGGTCGAAATCCACCAGATCCTGCTCATCGAAGGCGTTGTCCAGAGACAGCATGGGCACGGTGTGCTGAACCGCGCCGAAGGCGCTCAGGGGCGTGGCACCCACCCGCTGACTGGGGGAGTCTTCCGTGACCAGCCCCGGCCAGCAGCGCTCGAGGGCTAGCAATTCCTGCATCAGCGCATCGTATTCGGCATCCGAAATCACCGGCGCATCCAGCACATGGTACTGGTGGTTGTGGTAATCGATTTCCTCGCGCAACGCTGCCAGACGCTCACGGGCGGCGGCTTCGTTCTCGGGCAAGGCGGGATCGGCCATGGTGGTCTATATCCTCTGTATGGAAAGTCTCTGGAACTTTGCGTCGCGGCCATCAATCCAATAAGTAGGGCATGGGCGCTAGCGGCCGACGCGGCTGGATGCCATGTAACCCGGTCAAGACCACCGAGCCTGTCGGCCGCATACGGCGCAACGCGTTTGTGCAGGCCATTTCCATGGGGGCTCCTTATGGTGGACAAGTCTCGGAATCAGGACGCTTTCGTCAACTCGCTGGTCAGCTACACGCGGGACCATAAGGCCAAGCACTGGGAGGGCAGCTTCGACCAGTTTCTGCGCGAGGTTTTCCCGAAACAACCCGCGGGGCTTGGCCGCAACGCACACCAGTACTGCTGGGACATGATCCGCTGGCATGGCGCCGAGCGCCCGGCAAACACACATCAGTTTACCCGCTACGGACTGTTTGAGCAGGACCTGTTCGGCATGGAAGAATCGCTGGAGCGGGTGGCCAACTACTTCAAGGCGGCCAGCGAGGGCTCCGAAGTGGGCCGCCGGCTGCTGCTGCTGCTCGGACCACCCTCCGGCGGCAAATCCAGCCTGGTCACGCTGCTTAAGCGCGGGCTGGAAGAGTACAGCCTCACCGATGAGGGGGCCCTGTACGCCATCAAGGGCAGCCCGATCCATGAAAACCCCCTGCTGCTGATCCCCCACAGCAAGCGCGCCGAACTGCGCGACACCTACGGCGTGACCATTGAGGGTGAACTCTCACCGTACACCCGGGCCGTGCTGGAGGAGGACTACGAAGGGGATTTCACACGCATGCCGGTGGAACGCATCTTCATCAGCGAGGCGGGACGTGTCGGCGTGGGCACCTATGCCCCGCATGATCCCACCACGGCAGACATCGCTGATCTGGTGGGCTCAGTGGACCTGTCGAAGGTCGCCGAGTACGGCGACGAGGGCAATCCTCGGGCCTGGTCCTGGTCCGGTGCGGTGTATGCGGCCAGCCGCGGCATGCTGGAGATGATCGAAATCCTGAAGGTGAAGCGGGAATTCCTGTACCTGCTGCTGACCCTGACCCAGGAGAAGAACATCAAGGTGTCACGCTTCCCGCTGATTCACATGGATCAGACCATCGTCGCTCACACCAACCTGGCGGAGTTCCGCAAGTTCCTGCAGGAAAAGGAAAACGAGGCGCTGCTGGATCGCATGGTCATCATCCAGGTGCCATACACGCTGCGCTACACCGACGAGGCACGCATCTACCACAAGCTCACCTCGTCCACGCCCACCTTCCAGGAAGTGCACCTGGACCCGCATGCGCTGAAGGTGGCTTCGGTGTTCGCTGTGCTGACCCGCTTGCATCCGTCGGAGCGGCCGGACCTGGATCTGAGCAAGAAGGTCCGCATCCATGCCGGCGAGGACGTGGAAGGCGTCTCTCCCGCCGACGTGGAGAAGATCCGCAACGAGCACCCCGACGAGGGCATGGATGGCGTCTCACCGCGCTTTGTGGTCAACGCCCTGGCCGGCGCCATCAGCCGCAGTGAACACCACAGCCTGACCGCGCTGGATGTGTTGCTGGCATTGAAAGACACCATCGACTCCGATGCACGCATGGATACGAAGCAGAAAAAGGCCTGGATGGATCTGCTGGTCACCACGCGCAAGGATTTCTACAACCGCTGGGTGAAGCAGGACGTGCACAAGGCCCTGTTCGTCTCGTTCGAGGAAGAGGCGCAGGACCTGTTGGACAAGTACTTGGACGAGGTGGAGGCAGTGCTGGACAACCGCCAGATCACCGATCCCATCACCGGCGAGGACCGCGAGGCGGACGAGCGCTTCCTGCGCGGGGTGGAGGAGAAGATCGGCATTTCCGATGCCGGCAAGCATTCCTTCCGCCAGGAGGTGGTGCGGAAAGCCATGGGCGCCTACAAACGCGGCGAGCACTTCAGCCTCACCAGCCACACGCGGCTGCGTGAGGCCGTGGAACGCTATCTGTTCGAAGAGCGCCGCGATGTGCTCCGGCTGGTGACCTCCTCAGCGCGACCGGACGAGGAATCCCGGCGCAAGATCTCTGCGGTGGAGGAGCGACTGGTGTCGGACTACGGCTATGACGCACACAGCGCCCGGGAAGCGCTGAGCTACGTCACCACGCTGCTGTCCCAGGAATAGCAGGATACACTGGCCTTGGAGGGCTGCCATGGCTCGCGACGACCGGACCGAGATCTCCAGCAGTGCCAGCCAGCACCGGTGGTACGAACTGTTCTCCCGGGGCGCCCGGGACTGGCTGCGGCATAACCAGAAGGTGCGCGATGCCGTACGCGAGCAGCTACCCGACCTGGTGGCCGGTGCCGATATCCTGAGTCGCCCGGGGGGCCGCACCGTACAGGTACCGGTGCGCTTCCTGGAGCACTACCGCTTCCGGCTTCGCGACCAGCATCAGCGGGGCGGCGTGGGCCAGGGGCCGGGGGAAGCCGGTGACGTGTTCCGGCGCGGCCAGCCCGGCGGCGGTGAGGGTGAGGGCGGAGCCGGCGGCAGCGGCGAAGGCGAAGTACGTTTCGTGCTTGAGCTGCAGGTGGACGACATCGTGGACTGGCTGTGGGAGGAGTTGCAGCTCCCCGACCTGAAGCCCCGGACCACGGACGCCCTGACCGACGAGGATCTGGTACGGGAAGGCTGGGACCGGCGGGGCCCCCGGGCACGACTGGACCGCCGCCGCACCCTGCGCGAGGCGATCAAGCGGCGTACCGTTCGCCCCGAGCAGCCCGCCTTCACGGACGAGGATCTGCGCTATCGACAACTGGCCCGACGAAAACACCCGGCGGTCAACGCGGTGGTGGCCTTTGTACTGGATGTTTCCGCCAGCATGGATGCCGGTCGGCGCAAGCTGGCCAAGGCATTCTTTTTCTGGGCGACACAGGGGCTGCGGCGCCAGTACGGCAACCTGGAAACCGTATTCGTCGCCCATACCAACGAAGCCTGGGAGTTTGATGAGGAAAGCTTTTTCCAGGTCACTGCTACCGGTGGCACCGTGGCGTCCAGCGCGTTTCGCCTGGTGCGTGATATCTTCGCCGACCGCTATCCACCCGCTCACTACAACCAGTACGTGTTCTACGCCTCGGACGGCGACAACTTCGCGGACGACCGGCAGGCGGCGGAATCCCTGTTGCTTGAACTGGCGGGACAGGTGAATTTCATGGGCCTCGTGGAAACGCCACAGAACCGGTTCGAATCCTCCCGCTCCGAGACGGGCCGGTTGTTCAAGGCCCTGGAGGCCCGCAACCATCCGGTCGGCAGTTTCACGGTGCACGGCGATGCGGATATCTGGGAGGCGATTCGCGCCTTCTTCCAGCGACAGGCGGCTGCCTGAACGCGCAGGAGGCAATGATGAGCGATCAGCACCACCATCACCCTGCCGGCACCTGTTCCCAGGCGGATAACGCGGAACTGGCCCGTTACGTCCCACGCTTCGAGCAGATGGCACGGGATCACGGGCTGAGCTTCTATCCGGTTGATTTCGAGCTGGTGCCCAATACCTTCATGATGGAGGTGGCGGTATACGGGCTGCCGGTACGCATGCCGCACTGGTCCTTCGGCGTGCGCTACATCTACCAGTATGTCCAGCACCGCATGGGTAACAGCCGCATCTTCGAAGTGGTGTTTCCGGGCGACCCCAACCGTGCGTATCTGGTGGACTCCAATGCCCTGGCGGAGAACACGCTGGTGACCGCCCATGTCCTGGGGCATGCGGATTTCTCGCGCAACAATAGCCTGTTCCACCGCATGCAGCATGAGGTGGGCTACCACATCGTGGAGCAGGCGGCGGCACGGGCGCAGCGTATCCAGAGCGCCATCGAGCAACACGGGCCGGAACGGGTGGAGGCTACGCTGGATGCGGCCCTGGCGCTGGAACAGCACATCGATGTGAATCAGCCGCTGCACCGCGCACCGTATCCGGAGATGCTCCCTGCGGAAACCGAGCGACCGCCACGGGATGCATTCGAAGCCCGCTTCCGTGACCTGCCCGGTGAGCAACGACCGGCGGGCAGGGAGGCGCGGCGTGCGCAGATCCCTCCGCACCCGGAATATGATCTGCTATGGTTCATCGCCCGTTACGCGCCCGAGTTGGAGGACTGGGAGCGGGACATTTTCCTGGCGGTGCGCGAGGAGTCCTTTTACTTCTACCCGGTGTTCGCCTGCCAGATCATGAACGAGGGCTGGGCCAGCTATTGGCATGCACGGTTGCTACGCGAGGCGGACTTCCTGTCCGGGGAAACCTACCTGGATGCCATCAAGACCCATTCCGACGTGGTGCGGCCGTATGGCGGGGACCAGGCGGTGGCTCTGTCGGTCAACCCCTACCACCTGGGCTTCTGTCTGTGGGAACGCATCATCGAAGACCAGGGCCTGGACCGGGCGCTGCAGATCCGAGCGGAGGAGGACGATTTCAGCTTCATCCGCAACCATCTGGACCAGGACCTGGCCCGGGACCTCAAGCTGTTCAACTACACCCGGCGGCCCGGTGCCGGCGGCGAGGAACGCTACATCCTACGAGATCGCAAGCTCGAGGATCTGCGGGAAGGCATTCTGCAGCCCAAGTTCAACTACGGCGCCCCCCGGGTCTGCGCGACCCGGGTGAGCCCCAATGGCAACCTGACCCTAACCCACGACCACCGCAGTGATGGCCGCGGTCTGGACCTGATGCGCGCGCGTAAGGTGTTGGATTACATCTATCGCGTCTGGCGCCGTCCGGTGATGCTGGAAACCGTGGACCACGCCGGGGAGCGGAAGATTGTCGAGAACAGCCGCCAGGGATAAGGATGGCCATGCCATCATCCCCAGCGGCTTTCCATCGCCTGAGACCGATCCGCGAGATCCTCATTGGCGCAACATCGGCTGAGCACGAGACAACGAAGCCCGGCCGGCTCAGCCTGGACTACCCAGACTCCAGGCCCGTCAGCCGCGGGCCTTGCGCGCCGCCAGGTGGGCCAGCCTCCGGTATTCGCGCAATTCTTCCCGGATATGCTCCACGGCCTGCTGGGTCAGGTCACAGCGCTGGGAATCCAGCAGATAGCCATCAAGACTGTCCGCCAGGCGGCGGGCGGTTTCCAGCATCTGCTCGAAGGCGGTGAGACCGTCGAATGGCGCAGGCAGGCGCAGAAACAGCGCCACGCCCGGGGTTTCCATGTCATCCACCCGTGACAGATCGAACGTGCCGGGCTTCACCATGCTGGCCATGCTGAACACCGCAACCGCCCCGTTGCGGGTATTCATGGTGCGGTGGTAGATCTCATGCTTGCCGTGCTCCAACCCCATATTCCGGGCGGCCTCAACCAGCGCCGGACCGGTGAAACAGTAGCCACGGCCGGCCACCACATGCAGTACCACGATTTTCTCGCCCGCATCCTGGTATTCCTCGTCCGGAATACGGGCCTGTTCCTCGTCGAAACCGGGTAGCTCCCGCTGTGCCGGTTTGGGCGCCGGTGCGGGTTCAGTCTGCGGTTCGGGCTCAGATGCGACGGCGTCATCCGACGGCAGGCCGGACGTGTCCTCTGCCCCGGGTTCAGGCGGTGCTGCGCGCGCAGAGCGTGTATATCGCACTCGGGCCCGGGAGACGGTTTCCTCAGGGTCATCCAGGTTCCACCCGGCTCCGGACGCGGCTTTACCACGCGGCTCGTCCAGGGGAACATCCAGATCCAGGTCAACCGGATCCGCGTCCGGGTCATCAATGACCAGATCGTCGAGATCCCGAAGCGCGCTGTCCACGTCCGGATCCTCACGGCGCCGGCGCCGGCCACGGGGCGCTCCCGTCTTGCCGCCACGAAGTCGGAGTCCGCCCTTTTCCTGCCAGCGGTAATAGCCGTACAGCCCCCCGACGACGACCACGGCCAGCAACAGCAGTATCCAACGCAGCGTATCCATAGTTCCGTCAATTCCCCTCAGGCCACTGCCATCTCGGCGGCTTCATCCACGTCCACCGCCACGAGGCGGGACACACCCGGTTCGTGCATGGTAACGCCCATGAGATGGGTTGCCACCTCCATGGTCGCCTTGTTGTGCGTGATGAAGATGAACTGCACGCGATCCGACATCTCCTTCACCAGCTGTGAAAAGCGGCCCACGTTGGCCTCATCCAGCGGCGCATCCACTTCATCAAGCATGCAGAACGGCGCCGGGTTCAGCTCGAAGATGGAAAAGATCATGGCCACCGCGGTCAATGCCTTCTCTCCCCCGGAGAGCAGATGGATATTGCTGATCCGCTTGCCCGGCGGCCGGACCATGATCGTCACCCCGGTTTCCAACAGATCATCCCCGGTCAGTTCCAGGTAGGCTTCACCGCCTCCGAACAGGCGCGGATACATCCGCTGCAGGCCCGCGTTGACCTTGTCAAAGGTTTCCTTGAAGCGCTGCCGGGTCTCACGGTCGATCTTGCGAATGGCGGACTCCAGGGTTTCCAAGGCCTGGCTGAGATCTTCGAACTGCTGATCGAGATACTCCTTGCGCTCGGCCAGCTGCTCGCTCTCCTCAATAGCGGCGAGGTTGATGGACCCCAGACGGCTGATCCGCTGCTCCACCTCGGACAGCCGCTTGAGCCAGTCCGCTTCGGTGGCATCACCGGGCAGGTTCTGCTGCAGGGTCTCCAGCTCATAGCCCATGTCCACCAGCTGTTCAGCCTGCGTCTGGCGCCGCACGCGCAGTTCCTGCTGCTGCAGCCGGGCCTGCTCCAGTTCGTTGCGCAGGTGCTCCACGGTCTGCTCCGCCTCAAGCCGGTCGCGATCAAGGCCACGCAAGCCTGCATCAATATCACCCAGTCGGGTGCGAGCCGCGTTCAGCTCTTGCTCGGCCTGTACCCGCTGCTCAAGGAGGACATCCCGCTGCTGCGCCAGTTCCACATCGGAATCCGCGGTGTCGCTTTCCAGGGCATCGCGCAGTTCCTCGGCCTGGGCAAGCAGCCGCTCCCGCTGGGCATCCAGCCGGCGCATCTGCTCCCGCAGCGACTCCGCGGCCGTGACCGCGCCTTCCTGTTTGACTGACAGACCATGGCGCGCCTCGCGCCGGGCACGCATCTGCTCCCGCGCCTCGGCCACCGCCTGCTGATGCTGATCACGCTGGTCCTGCAATGCTTCCCGCTGGCTGTCCAGCTCTTCGTTCTGTTCCAGTGCATCCTGCAGGCGCTGACGCGCCACGCGCACCTGTTCCACCGCCTGCTCAGCCTCGTCGGCGAGTTCCTCCAACTCGGCCTGCAGCTGGTCCTGCCGTTCCTGCACCTCGTGCAGCCGCTGACCACGGCTGCCAATACGCGCCCGCAGATCGGTAAGTTGCTCGTTCAGAACATCGCGCTGCTGCCGGACGGCCTGCCTGTCTTCTTCAAGACCCAGCCGCCGCGCTTCCAGTTCCTTCTGCTGCTCGGAGGCCAGGTCCAGATCGTCCCGCAGGCGGTTCAAAGACTCCCTGAGACTTTCGATCTCCCGCTCCCGGGCTATCACGCCCTGACCGTTGTCTTCACCCGGGGGCAGCCGCAGCCAACGCCGCCCCAACCAGTACCCCTCAGCGGTGACGATGGATTCGTGTGCCTGAAGGGCGCCCCGCCGGGCAAGCGCCGTGGCCAGATCATCCGCGAGGTAGATGCCGCCCAACAGATCCTGCAACGGCCACGGAGCCTCCACCGCGTTCAGCAACGGTTCCAGGTCCAGGACGCCGGCGGGCCATTCACCGGCTTCAGCCGCGGTGTCCAGCAGCGTGAGCTGTCCGCTTCCGGCCTCATCCAGCAGTTCCGACCGCTGCAGGCCTGCGTCTGCACAGATGGCCTGCAGGCGGTCGGCCAACACGGTTTCCACCGCCTGCTCCTGCCCGCGCCGCACGCGCAACTGCTGCGCCAGCCGGGTTGCCTGATCCAGGCCATGGCGCTGCAGCCATTCCGCCAATCGCGTGTCCGGTTGCTGCAAGGCGCTCTGCTGCAGCGTGTTCAGCGAGGTGAGCCGGGCCTCATGCTGTTGCTGTTCGCCGCGGAGGTCATGGAGCCGGTCAGAAAGATCGTCCTCCTGCTCCCGGGCGGCACCGCATCGCTGCTCGAGCGTATCCAGCTCCTCGGTGAGTACGGCCCGCTGCTCGGACAACTCCACTTCCTGCTCACGCAGTTGCTCCAGTTCCTCACGCAGGGCCGCCGGGTCCACCCGTTCCAGTTCTTCGTGCAGCCGTTGGCGGCGTCGCGCCAGGTCATCCTGACGTTGATCCAACCCCTCAATCCGGGCCCGCTCCACCTGGGCGGCCTGCACGGTCTCCGCGCTGCGCTGGCTGAACGATTCCCAGCGTGACTGCCAGCTATCCAGCGCCTGCTGGGTCTCGATCACACGATCCGAGGCTTCGGCTTCCAGCTCGTCCACTTCCTGGATTTCCGCGTTAAGCTCCTCCAGCCGCTGTTCCAGTAAGGCAAGCTTTTCCCGGTCGTCTTCCAGCGTGCGGTCCACCTCGGCCATGGCCTCTGCATTGGCCTGCAGATCGCGCTGGTGGCGTTGGTGCAGTTCCCGACGGTGCGCAATCTGCTGTTCAAGGCGCGCGATATCACTGCCCAGGCCGTAGTAGCGCCCTTGAACCGCATTGAGCTGTTCGCTGAGCTCGGCATGCTGTTCACGGTATTCCACCAGTTGCCGCTCAGCCCCGCGCTGCGCCGCCAGGCGGGCCTCCAGCGTGGTCTCGCTGTCGTGAATGGCCTGCCGTGCCCCTGCCAGCTGGGCGTCCAGGTCCCGGAGCCGCATGGCCAGCAGTTCGGCCCGCAGCTGCCGTTCATCCTTTTTGAAGGCCTTGTAGCGCTCGGCGGTCTGGGCCTGGCGTCGCAGTTTCTCAAGCTGCACGGCCACTTCATCGCGGACGTCGCCAAGGCGCTCCATATTCTCCCGGGTGCTGCGGATGCGTCGCTCGGTTTCCTTGCGGCGCTCCTTGTACAGGGAAATGCCGGCGGCTTCCTCCAGATACACCCGCAGTTCCTCGGGCTTCGCCTCGATGATGCGGGAGATCATGCCCTGCTCGATGATGGCGTAGCTGCGCGGACCCAGGCCGGTGCCCAGAAACACGTCGGTGATGTCGCGGCGGCGGCAGCGGGTGCCGTTGAGCATGTATTGGGACTGACCTTCCCGGTTCACCTGCCGTTTGACGGAAATCTCCGAGAAGTTCGCGTACTGGCCACCGAGGCTGCCGTCGCTGTTGTCGAACACCAGTTCGATGGACGCCTGACCCACCGGTTTGCGGCTGCTGGAGCCGTTGAAGATCACGTCGGTCATGGATTCGCCGCGCAGGTAGCGGGCAGAACTCTCCCCCATCACCCAGCGCACCGCGTCGATGACATTCGATTTGCCGCAGCCATTCGGCCCGACGATGCCCACCATGCTGCTCGGCAGGTGAACCGTGGTCGGGTCAACAAAGGACTTGAAGCCGGCCAGTTTGATCTTCTTCAGCCGCATTCTTGGGCCCCGCAGGCCGGCCGACGCTGTCGCTGCGCGGCCGGCATCTTCTCGCGTTTCAGGAAACACTGAACAAGGCCAAGAGTGCTATTGGAGCTGTTCAGTGCATTCATTTCCCTGTTGCCATTATCCCGGCGCATGGACGCGATGGAAAGCCACAGGCAGCCCCGTTTTCTGTCGCTGAATAGTGACAGCAGGGCATTGATCTTAACCCCGCAGCCAGTCAGCCATCCGTTCCACTCCACTTTGCAGGCGCTCCAGCGAATTGGTGTAAGCGAACCGCACATGGCCGGCGGCTCCCAGCGTACCGAAGTCCAGTCCTGGCGTAATGGCCACCCCGGCCTGTTCCAGCAGGTCACGACACAGGGCGTGGCTGTCTTCCGCCAGGCTGCTGCTGTCTGCATACAGGTAGAATGCGCCTTCGGGCTCAGCCGGCAACCGGAAACCGATCTCCCGCACCGCGTTCAACAGATAATCACGCCGCTGGGCGAACGCCTGACGGCGTTCTTCGAACAGCGCCAGCGCCGGCTCCTGGAAGCAGGCCAGCGCAGCATGCTGTGCGGGAGTCGAGGCGGCGATGTAGAGGTTCTGGGCCAGCTTTTCCGCGTCCTGCTGCATGCCATCGGGCACCACCAGCCAGCCAAGGCGCCAACCCGTCATTCCGAAGTACTTGGAAAAGCTGTTCACTACCAGGACTGAATCCCGCTCGGTGAGTACCGTGGGTGGAGCCGCACCGTAAACCAGGCCGTGATAGATTTCGTCCACAATCAATGCCGCATCCCGCTCTGCCAGCCAGTCATGGAGGGCTGCACCCTGCCCCGGCGCCAGCATGGTTCCGGTGGGATTGGCCGGCGATGCCACCATTGCGGCAACGCATCCGTCATCCCAGACCGCGGCGAGATCCGTGGGCTGCGGCTGGAAACGCTGCTCCGCGGTGGCAGGCAGGGGAACAGCGCGGGCATCCAGGTGTTGGACGAAGTGGCGGTTGCAGGGGTAGCCCGGATCCGGGACCAGCACACCGTCACCGGCATTCGCCACCAGGGCCAGAGCCAGTAGCAGTGCCCCCGAAGCGCCCGGGGTGACCAGGATGCGGGACGGATCAATGTGCACCCCGCTGGTACGCCAGTAGTGCCCGGCAATCGCCTCGCGCAGTTCCGGCAGGCCGCAGGCGGTGGTGTAGCCGGTTTTTCCGGCACGCAGCGCCTGGACGCCCGCCTCGATGACCGGCTCGGCGGTGGGAAAATCCGGCTCACCCACCTCCATGTGCACGATGTCACGCCCCTGGGCCTCCAACGCTCGGGCTCGGCCCAGCAATTCCATCACCTGGAACGGCTTGATAAGGTCCAGACGGTGGGCTCGGGGTAACGCCACGGTGATTTCTCCTGCAAAGGATGTCTGTCGTCGCATGAACATCACAGAATAGCAGCCGCCATGGATCAGCCAGCAAACGCCAAGGATTCTCCCGTCACCCGCTACCGTGGCAGGTTTGCACCCAGCCCCACCGGACCGCTGCATTTCGGCTCGCTGGTGGCGGCCACAGGCAGCTACCTGGAAGCGAGACACCACCACGGGGAGTGGTGGCTGCGCATCGATGACATCGACCCACCCCGGGAACAGCCCGGCGCGGCAGCACAGATTCTCTCCGCACTGGAACGCTTCGGATTCCAGTGGGACGGGCCTGTTCACTATCAGCACCAGCGTACGGCGGCCTATCTGGAGGCCATTCAGCGGCTCCGGGACCTGGGGGCCGCCTATGATTGCGGCTGCACGCGTCGGGACATCGCCGCCGCCGGCCGCGAGGGACCCAATGGGCGCATCTACCCCGGAACCTGTCGGCACGGTCTGCCTCCGGGCCGGGAGCCCCGCTCCATACGGCTGCTGACCCGTGGAATGCGGGTGGATTTCGACGATCTGCTGCAGGGGCCGGTGCGCTGCGACCTGGAGCGGGAACTGGGGGATTTCGTCATCCGCAGGGCCGATGGCTTCTTCGCCTACCATCTGGCGGCGGCGGTGGATGACGGCGTCCACGGCATCACCCATGTCATCCGCGGCCATGACCTGCTCTGGTGCACGCCCCCGCAGATCGCCATTCAGCGCCTGCTTGGCCTGACATCCCCGAGCTACGGGCATCTGCCCATCGCCGTGAATGCCGCGGGCCAGAAGCTCAGCAAGCAGACCTTCGCCCCACCGCTGGATGCCGACAAGGCGGGCGATCAACTCTGGCAGGCGCTGATGTTCCTGGGGCAGGAACCACCTGATGATCTGCGCCGGGCGCCTCTCCGCGAACTCTGGGCCTGGGCGCACGCCCATTGGGCCATCAGCCGGCTGCGCGGCCGCCAACAGGCCGTCGTGGACTGCCAGCAGGACTCGCCAGCACAGCCATAGCATGCTACTTTCGGTAACGCTCGTGTCCGACTACCGCCTCGCCAGAAGGCGCCGGGCCGACGTGGAGGAGAGAGCATGTCGCCGTTCCAGGAGTCCAGTCCGGGCGCATACAGCGTATTGATTTTCCTGCTGGGGATATTCCTGCTGGTGTCGCCATTTGCGGCCTGGTGGATGGGAATCCGCGCGCCCTGGTATGTGCCATTCCTGCTCTGGCTGGTCCTAATAGCGCTGTCGGCGGCGCTGGCACGCAGCCAGGTGCGGCGCCATGACGCTTGAACTGAGCACGCTGTTCATCGCGGCGGTGCTCTACCTGCTGTTTCTGTTTCTGATCGCCCATGCCACCGAGCGGCGCTGGCTGCCCAGCCGGCTGACCCGCCATCCTGCCGTGTACGTGCTGTCCCTGGGTGTGTATGCGACCACCTGGAGCTACTACGGCAGTGTCGGCTTCGCGCAGAGCCAGGGCCTGAACTACCTGACCATCTATCTTGGCGTCACCCTGGCCTTCGCACTGGCGCCGGTGCTGCTCATGCCGATTCTGCGGCTGACGCGCACCTATCAGCTCACGTCAGTGGCCGACCTGTTCGCCTTCCGCTTCAACAGCCAGGCTGCCGGGGTGCTCGTCACCCTGCTGATGCTGGCGGGAGTGCTGCCCTATGTGGCACTCCAGATCAGGGCCGTGGCGGAATCCACCGCGGTCCTCGCCGGTGACAGTTCTTCCCCGCTCCTGGTCGCCTTCTGGTTCGTGGTGCTGGTCACCGTGTTCACCATCATTTTCGGCGCACGGCACGTATCGCCCCGGGAGAAACACGAAGGCCTGGTCACGGCCATTGCCTTCGAGTCCGCAATGAAGCTCCTGGCTCTGGCGCTGGTCGCCCTGGTTGCCGTATGGATGGCGTTCGGTGGATTGGGAGGCATGCATGATTGGCTGGCGGATAACCCCGAGCAGCTGCAGGCCTTGTACCAGCCGGCTCTGGACGGCCCCTGGTCCAGTCTGCTTGTGCTTGCCTTCGCGGCCGGGTTTCTGCTGCCGCGCCAGTTCCAGATGATCTTCACCGAGAACATCCAGCCCCGCCACCTGTATATCGCGAGTTGGGCATTCCCGTTATTCCTGCTGGCGCTGGCCATCCTCATTCCGCCCATTCTCTGGGCCGGCACGGCCATGGGTGCGACCACGCCGCCAGACTACTACGTGCTGGGGCTTTCCCTGATAAGTGGATCCCCTTCCCTGGCCATCCTTGCCTACCTGGGGGGCATTTCGGCGGCCAGCGCCATGATTGTCGTCACCACGCTGGCCACATCGTCCATGATGCTGAACCATCTGGTGCTGCCACTCACGGGCCCGCGTCCGGACCGTGATCTCTACGATTCCCTGCGTTGGCTGCGTCGCGTGATCATGGCCGCGGTGATTGCCGCCGGTTTCGGCTTTTATCTGCTACTGGAACCCACCACCGGACTGGTGGGCTGGGGCCTGATTTCGTTCCTGGCGATGGCTCAGCTTCTACCAGGAATCCTGGGGCTGCTGTTCTGGCAGCGGGCCACGGCGGTGGGACTGATTGCCGGACTGCTGGGCGGCACCACCATCTGGCTGTTCACCGTGCTACTACCTCCGGTAACCGGCACCAGCGCCATGGCCTGGCTGGGTTTTGGCAGCGGTACCGCGGACGGCGCACTGGGCATGGATCAATCCGCCACGTTCTGGTCACTGAGTGTCAACAGCCTGCTTTTCGTCGCCTTCTCACTGCTGACCCGGCCGGATCAGCAGGAGCGGGAAGCCGCGGCCGCCTGCCGCGAACTGGCTCCGGTACTGCCGTCGGGTGATCTCACGCAGCGCTCGCCGACCCAGTTCTCCGAACAGTTGAGCAGTGTCATGGGCATGTCCGCCGCGATGGAGGAGGTGGAGAAAGCCCTGCGCGAGTTGGGCATGAGCTGGGAGGAAAACCGACCGAATCAGTTGCATGCCCTGCGCACGCAAATCCAGCGCAACCTGTCCGGCATGATGGGGCCGGTACTTGCGCGCATGATCGTGGACGAACGCCTGCAACTGGACCGGGAAAGCCGCACTGCCCTCGCCCAGAATGTGCGGCTGATCGAAGACCGGCTGGAAACCTCACAGACCCGGCTGCGCGGTCTGGCGGCCGAACTGGACAGCCTGCGGCGCTACCATCGCCAGATCATCGAAAATCTGCCCCTGGGTGTGTGCGCCGTGGCCCAGGGAGGCCGACTCGTCCGCTGGAACCCGGCCATGGAACAGCTCACCGGCGTGCCCACGGCGGAAGTCATCGGCCGTCAGCTGGAGGAACTGTCGCCGCCCTGGGGCCCTCTGCTGACACGCTTCATGGACAGCACGGACAGTCATCTGCACAAGCAGCCGGTGGACACGGGCCCCCGCCCCCGCTGGTACAGCCTGCACAAGGCCAAGGTGGCGCCGCCCGGGCGGGTTCGCAGCGGCGAGGACACCATACTGCTGGTGGAGGACCTGACCGAACTGCAACTGCTGGAGCAGGAACTCACCCACAGCGCGCGGCTTGCGTCCATCGGCCGCCTGGCCGCGGGCGTGGCCCACGAGATCGGGAACCCGGTTACCGGCATCTCCTGTCTGGCCCAGGAACTGCGTGAGGAGCACGACCCAGAGGGGGTTCGTCAATACGCCGCCGATATCCTGCAGCAGGCCGACCGCATCAACCGCATCGTCCAGAGCCTGGTTCGCTACGCCCATGGTGGCCATCCCGAGCGCCAGGGCAATCAGCCCGTGGACCTACACGAAACGGTCGCGGAAGCATTACGGCTCACCATGCTGAGCCGGCGCGCCCGGCAGCTACGCTTCGAGAACCAGGTGCCGGTGGGGCACGCAGCCCTCGGCGACGCCCAGCATCTGGTGCAGGTGTTCGTGAACCTGCTGACCAACGCGGTGGATGCCAGCGGTGACGACGGGCACATCACCGTCAGCAGCCGGCAGCACCATGGCTGGTTGCAGGCCAGCATCCGGGACAACGGCTGCGGCATCAGCCGGGACGCCATGGACTGCGTACTGGAACCGTTTTACACCACCAAGCCGCCCGGCAAAGGCACGGGGCTGGGCTTGCCGCTGGCCTACAACCTGATCCGCAACATGGGCGGTGACCTGGAGATCACAAGTAGCGCACAGGGAACACGGGTCATCCTGAGCCTGCGCGCCGCATCCCCGCGGCTGGAAGCCGCTGTCGACCAACCGGCCGCGACCAACAGCGCCAGAGGCGGAAACCGACCATCACACGAGTTTGAAGATCATGGCACGCATACTGATCGTTGAAGACGAGGACATCATCCGCCGCTCCCTCAAGCGGCTGCTGGAGAGGAACGGCCACCAGGTGGACGATGCCGCTTCGGTGGAGCAGGCGGCGACGGAACAGGACCCGTCCAACGCCGACCTGATCATCGCCGATCTGCGCTTGCCGGGACGGGAGGGCACCCACATGCTGGAGTTGGCCCCCGATGTACCCACGATCATCATGACCAGCTACGCCAGCGTGCGTTCCGCGGTGGAGGCCATGAAGCTCGGCGCGCTGGATTACGTGGCGAAACCGTTCGACAACGATGACCTGCTCCTAAGCGTGAACCGGGCGCTGAACGAAACACGCCTGCGCCGTCAGAACGCTGCTCTGAAGGCGGACGTGGCCCGCACCTACCCGGTGGCGGGCATGGTGGGCGAATCGCAGGCCATGCGGGCTGTGATGGAACGCATCGAACGCGTGGCCCCCACGGACACCACCGTGCTGGTGCTGGGGGAGTCCGGCACTGGCAAGGAGTTGGTGGCGCGGGCGCTGCATGAACGCAGTCGGCGGCACGACGGTCCCATGATCGCCGTGAACTGCGCCGCCATTCCCGATTCGTTGATCGAGGCGGAACTGTTCGGCCATGAAAAGGGTGCCTTCACCGGGGCGTTGAGCGCGCGCCAGGGCCTGGTGGAAGCCGCGAACGGCGGCACCCTGTTCCTGGATGAAATCGGCGAACTGCCCATGGCGGCCCAGGCCCGCCTGCTACGCGTGCTGCAGGAGGGCGAAATCCGCCGCGTGGGTTCACCGCGTTCACGCACCGTGGACGTCCGCCTCATTGCCGCAACCCACCGCGATCTGGGCCGACGGGTCAGCGACGGGGAGTTCCGTGAAGACCTGTATTTCCGCATCAACGTGATGGAAGTGCGGCTGCCCCCGCTACGGGAACGGGGCGACGACGTCCTGCTACTGGCTCGCCACCTGCTGGAACGCGCCTGTCAGCGGATGAAACGCCCGCCGCTGCAGTTCAGTAGCGAGGCACTGGAGCGCATCCGAAGCTACCATTGGCCCGGCAATGTACGCGAGATGGAAAACGCGGTGGAACGGGCAGTGATTCTGGCTGACGGCAACTGGGTGACGCCGGACTTGCTGGGGCTTCCCGGCCCTGCCAGCGAACCGGCAGCGGCCCCGCCCACCGATCTGTCGCTGGAGGATTACTTCCGCACCTTCGTGCTGGAGCACCAGCAACACTGCACGGAAACAGAACTGGCACGACGTCTTGGGATCAGCCGCAAGGCGCTCTGGGAGAAACGCCAACGACTGGGCATTCCGCGTCCGAAGTCCCGGGCCGGCGCAAGCCATCAGGAGGCGCAGGAAAGAAAGCCCTGACCGGCCAAGTGTCACCCTTGGTAACACATGATCCATGGCGGACCTGGCTCCAGGTGACAGATAACATCGACAATCAAAGACTTGAGGCAGCTGGCAAGCAGCTTGCTTACACTGTAGGCAAGGCTTGGCGGAGACTGGACAGGACCGGGCCAGATAATCGAAGGTTTTTTTCATGTGCACCCCTGCGTGCCCGAGCGAGCGCAGGGTCGAAGCAATCAGGAGGAGATCCCATGTCCGACAGCAAGGTTTACCCCGTTCCGGCAGATGCGGCCAAACAGGCGCGGATCAGCGAGGATGAATACCAGCGCATGTACCGCCGCTCGCTGGACGAGCCGGACGCCTTCTGGAGCGAGCAGGCCGAGCGCCTGACCTGGTTCAAGCGCTGGGACACGGTAAACAACTCGGACCTGACCACCGGCAACATCCGCTGGTTCGAAGGCGGCAGGATCAACGCCGCGTATAACTGTGTGGACCGCCACCTGGACACCCGCGGCGAACAGACCGCGATCATCTGGGAGCCGGATGATCCCAAACAGGCGGCGGAACATATCAGCTACCGGGATCTGCACGAGCGTGTTTGCCGTTTCGCCAACGCCCTGAAGGCTCGCGGCGTGAAGAAAGGTGACCGGGTCTGCATCTACCTGCCCATGATCCCGGAAGCGGCGGTGGCCATGCTGGCCTGCGCACGGATTGGCGCCATTCATTCCGTGGTCTTCGGAGGTTTCTCGCCCCAGGCCCTGCAGGACCGTATCCAGAACGCCGAATGCCGCGTGTTGGTGACCGCGGATGAAAGCGTGCGCGGCGGCCGCCAGTTCCCGCTGAAAACCAATGCTGATCAGGCCCTGAAGCAGTGCCCTGACGTGGACACAGTCTTCGTTGTGCAACGCACGGGTGGCAAGGTGGAGTGGCAGGAAGGCCGTGATGTCTGGTACCACGAGGCCATGGCCGATGTGTCGGCCGACTGCCCGCCAGAAGAGAATGACGCGGAAGACCCGCTGTTCATTCTCTACACCTCCGGTTCCACGGGGAAACCCAAGGGGGTACTGCATTCCACCGGCGGCTATCTGTTGGGGGCAAGCCTGACCCATGAATACGTCTTCGACTACCGCGAGGGCGAGGTCTATTGGTGCACCGCCGATGTGGGCTGGGTCACCGGCCACAGCTATATCGTCTACGGCCCCCTGGCCAACGGCGCCACTACCCTGATGTTCGAGGGCGTGCCCACCTATCCGGATGCCGGCCGCTTCTGGGACGTGGTGGACAAGCACAATGTGGCCATCTTCTATACCGCCCCCACAGCGATTCGCGCCCTCATGGGTCAGGGAGACGAGTTCGTCACCCGCCACAAGCGGAGTTCCCTGCGGTTGCTGGGTACCGTGGGTGAACCCATCAACCCGGAAGCCTGGGAATGGTATTACCGGGTGGTGGGAGACCAACGCTGCCAGATTGTCGACACCTGGTGGCAGACCGAGACCGGCTCCATCATGATCACCCCCATTCCCGGCTGCACCGATCTCAAGCCCGGCTCCGCCACGCGGCCGTTCTTCGGTGTTGAACCAGTTCTGGTGGACAACGACGGCAAGCGCCTGGAGGGCGCCACCGACGGCAACCTCTGTATCGCCCGCAGCTGGCCCTCGATGATGCGCACCGTCTACGGCGACCACAAGCGCTTCATCGAAACCTACCTGTCCACCTACAAGGGGATGTATTTCACCGGGGATGGCGCGCGTCGGGACGCCGACGGCTATTACTGGATCACCGGCCGCGTGGATGACGTGCTCAACGTCTCCGGCCACCGCATGGGCACGGCCGAGGTGGAAAGCGCCCTGGTGCTGCATCCGAAGGTGGCCGAAGCTGCCGTGGTCGGGTTCCCCCACGACGTCAAGGGTCAGGGCATTTACGCCTACGTCACGCTGATGAGCGGCGTGGAACCGTCCGACGCATTGCAGAAGGAGTTGTACGACCTGGTGCGCAAGGAGATCGGCGCCATCGCCAAGCCCGACTTCATCCAGTGGGCACCGGGCCTGCCCAAGACGCGTTCGGGCAAGATCATGCGCCGCATTCTGCGCAAGGTCGCCTGCAACGAGCTGGAAAACCTGGGCGACACCAGCACGTTGGCGGATCCCACTGTGGTGGACGAGCTGATCGAACACCGAGCCAACCGCTAGCAACCCACGCTGGCGGGCCACTTCCCGCCGGCGCCATCGCGTACGCTGAATGTGACAGGTCGGTGCGGCCTGTCACATTCGGTAACAAACGGTGTGTGCAACGGTAACAGCCAGAAAGCCCACACGGCCACCGGCCGCAGGCATAACAAGCCCTGAAACACGGGGCAATGAGGAGAAACCATGGCCAAGCGCATCCTGATCGTGGATGACGAGCCCAACATCGTGTTGTCTCTGGAATTCCTGATGAAGAAGGCCGGCTATGAGGTCAGCACCGCTGAAGACGGTGAACAGGCGCTGGCCGCTATCCACGAGCAGCATCCGGATTTGGTGCTGCTGGATGTGATGATGCCGCGCAAGGACGGCTTTCAGGTCTGCCAGAGCATACGGGAGGAGGACGAGTTCCAGGATCTGCGGATCGTGATGCTCACCGCCAAGGGCCGCGACCTGGAACAGGAAAAAGGTCTGTCTCTGGGTGCCGACGACTACATCACCAAGCCGTTTTCCACACAGGACGTGGTCAACAAGGTCCGCCAATTGCTGGGCGAGTAGCCATGTCCGCACGGCGAACGCTCTGGCTGCTGATTCTTCCGCCGACGCTTGCCTTTGTTGGGCTTGGGCTAGCGATGGCTAATGCATTTCCCGCCAGCACGCCGCTCGCTGTGGGCCTCGGTTGCCTGGGCCTGGCCGCCCTACTGGGCACCTGGTACTGGCTGGACCGTCGCCTGCTCGCCCCCTTGGGCACCATTGCCGACGCCATGCAGCAGGTCTCGTTGGGCAAACCGGCGGCCGAAGTGCCACTTCCCCAGGGTCGCCTGCTTGCCGAACTGGAGGAAAGTCTGCAATTGCTGTTCGCCGACCTGGAACAGACACGGGGCGAAGCCAGCCGGGTCCGGGCATCCGGAACCGTGGGGCTGGATGACGAACGCCAGCGGCTGGCAGTGGTGCTGCGGGAAATCCGGGATGGTGTTCTGGTCTGCGACGGCGACGGCCAGATCCTGCTCAGCAACCCGGCCGCGGAACGGATCCTGGGCAGTGCCTCCGGCCTCGCCCCGGGTCAGTCCGTTTACGCGTACTGGGCCCGCGCCCCGGTGGAACACGGCCTGCAGATGCTGCAGTACCGCCGCCAGAGCACGGCGGAAGGCGGCCCTGGTGAGCAGCACGAGGCATTCGTCTGTGCCACGCTGGACCAGGGACAACTGCTCCATTGCCGTATGAGCCTGCTGCCTGCCAGCGCCACGCTCCATCCTGGTTTCCTGATCACTTTCGACGACGTCACCAACAAGCTGGAGGCCGTCACCCGGCGCGATGAGATTCTGCGCCAGGCCATACAACGGTTGCGCGCCCCCCTGGCCAGCCTGCGCGCCGCAGCGGAAAACCTGGCCCGGGAGACCACGATCAGCCCGGAGAACCGGGAACGCTTCGAGACCATGATCGCCCGGGAGAGCCGCGCCCTGTCAGGCTGCCTGGACTGGATGGCCGAGGAAAGCCAGGCGCTGTTATCCACGCCCTGGAGCATGGCGGATGTGCAGACCTCTGATCTGATCGCCAGCACTCGACTGCAACCGGGTTTTGGCGGACAGCTTCCACAGATCCGTGAATTCGGGTTCCCACTGTGGCTCCATGCCAACAGTCACGCCATCAGCGCTCTGCTGGGTCAGTTGCTGTGGCGCCTGCGTGACCAACACGGGGCTGAACAGGTGGATATCGAGGCCCTGCTGGGGGACCGCCGCGTCTATCTGGATCTCCGCTGGCGAGGCCCACCGCTGCAATCCGACACGCTGGAGCGCTGGCTGGAGGAACCGCTGCCGGACCAACCCCGTGAACTCACCGGCCAGGATGTGCTGGAACGGCATGATTCCGTGTGCTGGAGCCAGTGGGATAGCGCCAATCCCGGCTGCAGCGTGCTGCGCATACCGTTGCCGGCGTCCCGGCGCCAGTGGCAACAACCGCTGTCCATCAGCAACCGGCGTGAATACCATGTCCCGCCCCCTGAAGGCGGCCATACGCAGCTCGGCAGCCTGGGCCAACAGCCCTTGGACCGGCTGGCCTGCGTGGTCTTTGATACGGAAACCACCGGTGTGGAGCCGGAACACGGTGACGAGATTGTCTGGATTGCGGGGGTCCGGGTCCGCAATGGACGGGTGCTCGGCTCCGGGGTTTTCGACGCCCTGGTACGTCCGCGGCGGCCGATTCCTGCAGCATCCTCCGCCATTCATGGCATTCGCGACGCCGACGTCGCGAGCAGTGCGCCCATCGAGGACATACTGCCACGCTTCCATCAATTCACCGGCCAGTCGGTGCTGGTGGGACACAATGCCGATTTTGATATGCAATTCATCCACATGCAGGAAGCGGCCTGCGGTGTCCGCTTCGACCGGCCGGTGCTGGACACGCTGCTGCTCTCCATGGTGTTGTACCCGCACACCGCCGAGCACAGCCTGGAAGCCCTGGCCTGGCGCCTGGGCGTCACTGTCAACGAACGCCATACCGCACCCGGTGACGCCCAACTCACCGCAGAGATTTTCGTTCGCCTGTTGCCAGCCCTGAGACGCAACGGCATCGTGACGCTACAGGACGCCCTGCAGGCCTCCGGCCGCATGGTGGATGTGCGTCGCCGCCAGGCGCCGCAACAACAGGAGTCAGGCTGATGCGAGGCGGCACGCACCCTCGACGCCATGAACGCCTGATCGCCTTGTTCGTGGTCGGCTGTCTGCTGTTCAGTTACCCGCTGATGCACCTGTTCGCGGGCGACCACAAGGTTTTCGGCCTGCCGCTGCTCTGGGTCTACGTGTTTCTGGCCTGGCTGGCTGTGATCGTGGCCACGGGCCTGCTGCTACGCAGCAAAAGCGGCTCAGACGGGGGACCCTGATGCCGCAATGGGCAGTACTCCTCACCCCGTTCCTTTACCTGGGCCTGCTGTTCGCCATTGCCTACTGGGCTGATCTGCGGGCACAGACCGCCCGCTCCCTGGTCAACAATCCCTACGTCTACACCCTGTCCATCGCCGTGTACTGCACCGCCTGGACCTTTTACGGCAGCGTGGGCCGGGCCTCCCAGGACGGTCTGTCGTTTCTCACCATCTACCTGGGGCCGACCCTTGCGGCAGTGCTTTGGTGGCTCGTGCTGCGCAAGATCATCCGTATCTGCAAGATCCACCGCATCACCTCCATCGCGGATTTCATTGCGTCGCGCTACGGCAAGAGCATGCTGTTGGGCGGACTGGCCACGGTGATCGCGGTGGTGGGTATCACGCCATACATCGCCCTGCAGCTGAAGGCCGTCTCCGCTAGCTTCGACGTGCTGCTGAACTTTCCACAGCCGGCGCCGGCGGGTGCCGGTGCGTTGGTGGAGGACAAGGCGCTGTGGGTGGCCACCCTGCTTGCCCTGTTCGCGATCCTGTTCGGCACCCGGCATGTGGATGCCACGGAACGGCTGGAGGGCATGGTGGTGGCCGTGGCCTTCGAATCCATTGTGAAGCTGGTGGCGTTCCTAACCATCGGCGTGTTCGTGACCTGGGTGCTGTTCAACGGTCCTGGTGATCTGGTGCAGCGGGTGGCAGCGGAGCCGGCCATGCGCGAGATGTTGAACCCGTCGGGGCTGCCTGGCGGCTACACAAGCTGGGTGGCACTGACCGTACTGTCGATGGCGGCCATCCTGTTCCTGCCGCGCCAGTTTCAGGTCACGGTGGTGGAAAACGTCAACGAGGATCATCTGCGGACCGCCGCCTGGCTGTTTCCGCTGTACCTGTTCCTGATCAACCTGTTCGTGCTGCCCATCGCCATGGCCGGGCTGATCTATTTCGGCGACGCGCCGGTGGACCCGGACAACTATGTGCTGGCGCTGCCCCTGGCAGAGGGGCGGGAATTGCTTGCCTTGTTCGTATACATCGGCGGCTTCTCCGCCGCCACCGGCATGGTCATTGTCGCCAGCATCGCCCTCGCCATCATGGTGAGCAACGACCTAGTGATGCCCTCGCTGCTGCGGCTGCGGCACCTGCCGTGGATTGAGCGGCTGGGGTTACGGCGACTGATCATCTACCTGCGCCGGTTGATCCTGGTGCTGATCCTGATGCTGGGGTATGCCTACTTCCGCCTCACTGACGATGACTATGCCTTGGTCAGCATCGGCCTGATCTCCTTTGTCGCCGTGGCCCAATTCGCACCACCCATCCTGTTTGGCATGTACTGGAAGGGCGCCAGTCGGGCCGGGGCCCTGGTGGGCCTCAGCGGCGGTTTCCTGATCTGGCTCTACACCCTGTTCATCCCCTCGGTGATTGATCCCAGCCATCTGCCGGGCATGAGTTCCGATGGTCTGTTCGAAGGCTTGTGGCTGCTCAACCCCCACGCCCTGTTCGGGCTGGAAGGGCTGGATGCCATCTCCCACGCCCTGTTCTGGAGCATGTTCTTCAACATCGGCGGCCTGGTCCTGGTTTCGCTGTACACACGGCAAAGCGACATGGAGCGCATCCAGGCGGCGCTGTTCGTCGATGTGTTCCAGCGTTCCGAGCGCGATGCCCGCTTCTGGCAGGGAACCGCCACGGTGGGGGATCTGGAGGACCTGCTGGCGCGTTTCACCGGCGATGCCGAGGCGGCCCGCGCCATCCGCGGCTACAGCCGCAGCCGCGGCGCCCGGCTCACCGCCGACCAAGAGGCGCCGGCTGCGTTGATCAACCTGGCCGAACGCATCCTCACCGGTCATATTGGTTCGGCCTCGGCGCGGGTGATGATGTCCTCGATCGTTAAAGGGGAGGCGCTGACCTTCGAAGGGGTGATGGAGATTCTTGACGCCACGTCGCGTGCCATCGAATACAGCCGCCAGCTGGAACAGAAATCCCGCGAGCTGGAATTGGCTACGGCGGAGTTGCGTGCCGCGAACCAGCGGCTGACCGAACTGGACCGCCTCAAGGACGAATTCGTTTCCATGGTCAGCCATGAGTTGCGCACACCGCTGACCTCCATCCGCGCCTTCGGCGAGATCCTGCTGGGCAACCAGGATGTGCCCATGGAGCAGCAGCAGGAGTTCCTGCAGGTGATCGTCAAGGAAAGCGAGCGTCTCACCCGGCTGATCAATCAGGTGCTGGACCTCTCCCGCATCGAGAGCGGCTGGGGCGACTGGCAGCTGAAAGACCTGGATCTGCGTGATGTGGTGGAGGACGCCGTTTCCGCCACATCACAGCTGTTCAGCGATCGCAAGGTGAAGCTGGTGCAAACGCTGCCCCACACGCCCTGCCCGCTCAAGGGCGACAGCGATCGGCTGATCCAGCTGGTGATCAATCTGTTATCCAATGCGGTGAAGTTCACCGAACCGGAGCGGGGCCCGGTCAAACTTGAAGTGAGCCTGCGCCCGTCGTGGGTGGAACTGCGGGTCACGGACCGCGGCCCCGGCATACCGGAGCATGAGCACCTTCGGGTTTTCGAGAAATTCCATCAGATCAGCGACCAGCAGGCCGGCAAACCCAAGGGCAGCGGCCTGGGGCTGGCGATCTGCAAGCGGATCGTCGATCTGCACTGGGGGCGTATCCGGGTGGAAAACGCCCCCACTGAGGGTGCGACCTTTATCGTGGAGCTGCCGGAAGCCGGCGGCGCCCACTGCGATCTGGCCGGTGACAAGGCCTGAGGCGCAACACAACCGGGTTGGCAGCCATCAGGCGCGCCCCACGCGCACGGTCAATGGCCACCAGACGCGCCGACGGCCTGCGCCCCAGGCCTGTCGCAACGCCGGTTCCAGCGAAAGCAGCGGGTCCTCTCCGGTCTCCCGCCGGCAGGTCTGGAGCGCTGACCAGCTCTCCAGATAGGCGAGCATGCGATCCACCGTCCAGTCCGCGTCCAGCCGATCCGGAAACGCGGTGGAGGGCAGCAACGGGTAGGGAAACGGCAGATCCCGGTAACCCGTCTCCACATGGATCCGGGCATCATCCCACCAGCGGCCAAGCCGTGCGTCGTGGAGTTCTGCCACCAGGCGATCCACGCCGGGGCTGACCTGGATGCGCCCATAGGACCACACGGCCAGCAAACCGCCAGGGCGCAGCACACGGGCAACCTCACGGTAAAAGGCGGTCAGGGGAAACCAGTGCAGGGCTTGGGCCACGGTGATCACATCCGCCCCATCATTAGATAGTGGCGCCTGCTCCGCCCGCGCCTGGGCGACAATGATTCCGGTATGCGCGGGCAAGCGGCGCAGCTGAGGCAGACTGCGATCCGTGGCCAGCACTGTGGCAAAATGGCGGCTGAGGCCCAGCGTGGCCTGACCGCTGCCAGCGCCGCAATCCCAGGCCAATCGACGCTGTGGACTCAAATCAGCCAACTGCTGGAATAGCGTGTCAGGATAGGCCGGGCGGGCTGCCCGGTAGGTTTCGGCCTGGGTTGCGAACAGATCCACCAAAAGTCACTCCTGGCCCGACGCCCTGAAGTTGAGTATCACAGCAGCTGCCACCATACACCGGGAACAGAGACCAGACA
>SLCE01000120.1 GCA_007125985.1 Ectothiorhodospiraceae bacterium
GCCAGCACGCGGACACTGACATGATCGCCGCCCACCGCCTGCGCCAGCATGCCCATATTGCTGGTGCTGGCCACCACATTGCGTTGCGCCTGGGCAGCTCCGACCGCAAGCAGAAGAAACATCCCGAACAAAATCCGATTCAGCATACTGCCTCCTCGTCAGCAGATCGCGATGCGCCCATCATGGCAGCGCACCGCGGGAAATGGTGATATTCAGAAATCGTGCGCGCCGTGAACGCCCATGCTCATGTTGAACTGCAACATGGCCGTCCAGGCGCCGTGGTCATGGTCATTCCCGTTATCATCGGCATAGTCCATGTAATTGGCCTGCAGCCGAATGCGGGAGAATTCGGTGGGCATGAACGAGACCTGGGCCGCATAACGATAGGATGTACCGAAGGACTCGAAGCGATTACTTCCCCGGTCCGGATCCAGGCTGTTGTTGGTCAGGCCCAATGCCTCGGCCCGCAGACCGGCATTCCACCGGGGGGCGAAACCGTAGATGGTCTGCAGGTACACCCCGTCCTGCTTCGCCGTGCCGGAGAATTCGTCGGAGGTGCCACCACTGATGGTCGGAACCAGCGTGCTACCGTCCGAGAAGTTTCGGGACGCGTAGTCCACATCGATTTCGCGGTAGAAATACTCCCCCTGCACCACCCAGTTACCATGCCCATAGGCGCGGCCGGAGTCGTACTTGTACACGGCATCCAGGCCGACGAACCAGGCGTCGCCATCCCAGGTTTCCAGACGGCCACTGCTATGGGCTTCCTGGTTCTGCCAGGTACTCACATAACCGCCGGAGATGCCGAACTGCGCGGCATGGCTATAACCCAGATCTGGCGCAAACTTTGCGAAAGCGGTCACCAGCCGCGGGCCGCTGGCGTCATCCAGCCCGTTGTCGGCACGCCAACGCAAACGCTGGGGCCCCTCGGAACCGGGGTCACCGGCATAGCCGAGGATGGTGTGCTGTTCATCACCCACGTAGTTCGCAATCCCCCCGGAACCCTGCAGCAGTTCCAGGCCGAAGCGACTGTAGAACGGTGTCGGCGCCAGCCAGGACAGTTGCACCCCGGTATCCTGCAGGCCGTGGTCACCGAACAGGTACTCGCTCACCAGCGGCCGATCCACGAAATGCCAGTCATGCGGGTGCTGACGGTTGATATAGCCGATATCGGAAAGGAACTTACCGGCCTTCAGCTGCAGGCCTGCCGGCAGTGACCGAGTGGTGATGTAGGCCTCCTCGATCTCCACATGGTCTTCTTCCACCGCGAGGATGGCAATTGCATCGAAGTAGCGGTCCACCGTGGCGGAGAAGGCGATCTCCGTTTCGCGGAGGCTGAAGCCGTCGTCACCCCCGTGCCCATGGCCGTGACTGTGACCATGCCCATGGTCATGGCCGTCATCAAAACCGGCGGGCCCGTGCGCCTCGCCACTGAAGGTATTCTGGTACACGCCATCCAGGATCACGGAAATCGCGGGATTGAAAGCGGTGCCGGACGTGACACGCTCGCGGCTTCCGGCCACATTCAATGAGCCGATGCCGCTGCTATCCAGCGGATCCTGCACTCCGACGCGGGTGGGGTTCTGCTGCTGCGCGGCCGCGCTGCCGGTAGCCAGCGTCAGGGCAACCCCTGCGGTAATCAAGCCTGTTCTCTTCATGCGAGCCCTCTGTCAGACCGATGTTTTTGTGTGAGTGGATCGGGATGACGCTATCGCACCATCGACAGAACGTTATAGTATTACTTTTCTCGCAAATCGCAACAGTATTTCATTTCAAACGTGCGGCCACCGACGGTTCAGGAGTTGCTGATCTGTCAGACCAGCGCCCCGGTCAGTCATGACGCTTGAAGTCGGCCAGCCGCTTACGATCGTGCTTGTCGGGGCGACGCTTGGGTTGAGGAAAGGCGACCGCCTGCGCCTTGAGTTGCGCCTGCACCTGCTCGCGACGCGCCTGGCTTTCCTCGGTTTCGGAATACAGCGTTCGTGCCACGCTTGCGGGGCCGCGTTTATCGGACAAGCCCTGGACCATCAATTCGTAGTCCAGCGCATCCTTGCGCACGTGAACACGGTCGCCGACACGCACCATCTTGGCCGGCTTGGCGCGGGTGCCGTTGACTTCCACCTTGCCGCCGTTGATGGCTTCGGTGGCAAGACGGCGTGTCTTGAAAAACCGCGCCGCCCACAGCCATTTGTCGATGCGAACCGCATCGTCGCTCATTCACCGCCCTGCCCGCCGGCTCCCACATGTCGGCCGTAACCACCGTAAATGTAATCCGTGAGTTCTGCGATGCGGTGTTCCTGTCCGTCCACAACCGCGCCCACCAGATCACGCATCGACACCATGCCCACCAGACGGTCGCCATCCATAACCGGCAGGTGGCGGCAGTTCCGCGTGTCCACCAGCACCAGGGCATCACGCACCGTATCCGTCGGCGAGATCACCACCACCTCGCGGGTCATCACATCGGTCACCGGGGTCGTGTCCGCGTCCAGCCGCCCATCGATCACACGGCGCAGCACATCCCGCTCAGTGAAAATGCCGGCCAAACCGCCGCCGCTGATGATCGCAACCGCACCGATATTGCGCTTGTTCATCATCTGCACTGCCTCGGTCACCGTGGCCCTGGCGTCCACCGTATGCACGGCGTTGTTCTCTCGCGCCTCAAGCAGGGAACTGATCAGCGTTTCCATGTACTCACCCTCTCGCCGTTAGCCGGAATGCACCGCATCACTTGCGACAATCACACCATCCTCGTCCGCATACAGCCAATGGCCCGGATGAAAGGTCACACCAGCGAAGGTTACCGGAACGTCCCTGTCGCCCACGCCTTTCTTGACACTCTTCAGTGGGTGCGTGTTCAGCGCCTTGACGCCGAACTCAATCTGGGCGAGATCAGCGGAATCCCGAACGCAACCATACACCAGCGCACCTGACCAACCGTTCTTCCGGCCCAGTTCTGCCAGATTATCCCCGAGCAATGCGCAGCGCATGGAGCCGCCGCC
>SLCE01000191.1 GCA_007125985.1 Ectothiorhodospiraceae bacterium
TACGCCTGCGAAGATCACCTGGTTCCGCCCGAAAGCAGTCTGGCGTTGCGGGCCATGAAGGAGCCTGCGGGCAGGCTGCGCTACGCTGAGTTGGAGCTTCCCGGCGGACACCTGGGGCTATTTCTCTCCCGCCGTAACAGGCGGAAATTGGTCGACGCCATTCTGACACACGCCCAAAAACATTTGTGCCGGACCGGATAAACTGTTGCGACGCAGCATCGAAAGTGCTTGTCAGACGATTCTGAGTCGGTAGAATCGCGTCCATGGAATTCATCTGTCCGGCGTGTTGACGTAAACGCTGGACAAAAAAAACCCCCTCGGGCGAGGGGGCAAGGAGTAGGCGACACGGGTGTCGCCTTGGAGGAGACCTTAAACCGGCGTTATGACCGGTTCTGTTTGAAAGCTCTGCTTTGCCAGCACTCCGGCTCTGCCAGAGCTTCCAACAACAAATTCCAGAACAACTCCAACAACAGAAGAGAGTGCAACTGCGGGAGACGGTGTCGAGGCTGCCTCCCTTTTTTTTGCTTCCCCGTTGTTGCTATGCAGCAATGTTAGACCGACCTGTTCACCCTGTCAACACCTTGCTGCGCTTGTTGCAAAAACTTACTTAGTACTAAGTCAAATTAACAGTTTTCCTGGTTCCTGTCTCCGACAAGTCCTCTGCGGAAAAGTTCCGGCCGCAAGCAATCGGGCGCACACGGTGTGACGTGCGCGCCCTTCCATTGTCAGAAACTGGTGAACTGCGCACCGTTGACCGGAATATTGGCACCGTTGATGTAGGCGGAGGCCTCGGCAGCCAGAAAATCCACGACGCGGGCGATCTCGTCCGGCCGGGCCATGCGGCCGGCGGGGATCTGGCTGACAATCTGGTTGCGCACCTCATCGGGCATGGCGGCGGTCATCGCCGTATCCACATAGCCCGGCGACACGGTATTCGCGGTAATGCCCTTGCGCGCCCCTTCCTTGGCCAGGGCCATGGAGAAGCCATGCAGCCCCGCCTTGGTTGCGGAATAGTTGGTCTGACCGAACTGACCGCTCTGACCGTTGACCGAGGAAATGTTGATCACACGCCCGTAGGCGCGCTCCCGCATACCCTCGATGAATTGACGCGTCACATTGAATGCGCCGTTCAGATTGGTGGCAATGACCGACTCCCAGTTATGCCGCGCCATCTTGTGCAGGAACCCGTCACGGGTGATACCGGCCGCGTTGACCACCACATCCACCTGCCCGTGACGTGCGAGTACCGTCTCGGCCATGGCGGCGCAGGAGTCGAAATCGGCCACATCGCACTCCACCCAATCGACCTGAACGCCCTGCTCGGCCAACTGTTGCTGCCAATCCCGCACGTTCTCGCGCTCTGCATCCACACAGGTGCTGACAACCGTGTGGCCACTTGTAGCGAGATATTTGCAGATTTCGGTACCAATGCCACCGTTACCGCCGGTGACCAGCGCGACTCGTTTCGTCATGTCAACACAACCCCTTGTTGTGGCACGGGGCACGCCCGTGCACAGACTCTGAAGACCGGCCCACGCTGTGTGAGATGGAAGCGAGTGCTCGCGGCCGGCGCACATCCCGCCAAACGGCGCTTGTGCATTGCATCATTCCCAGCGGCAGAATATCGACAGGTGATCCACCTGTCAATTTCGGGAAATCAAAATTGTGAACAATTCGGAAAACCGGGACAAAGACGGGCGCCGGGCAGTTGGCACTGGCTGACGCCCGTCTGGGAAGCGCTGATCGATCCCCATGGCGCGGGAACCGGGAACGGTGTCGGACTCAGGGGCGACGCCGGGGCCGCTTGCCGCCCTCTTCCGGGGCAGTTTCGTCTTCGTCGTTATCAGCGTCCGGGCGCTTTTCGTCCGACGGCTTCTGCATCCCACTCATCGACTGCCACATGGCGAAATTGCGCTCAGCGATCTGGGTAAGCACCGTCATGGGATTGGCATCCATGAAGTCCCGCGTCCTATCCCGGAACGTGCGCTGCTGCTCCGCCCACATGGACATACTTTTCTCAAGATAGCTGGTCAGCAGCGTCTGCATATTCCCGCCGTAGGAGCGGATGATCTGGGCCAGCAGATCGGTACTGAAAATCGGCTCGCCGCCTTCCTCCTCTTCGCTGATGATCTGCAGCAGGATGGTTCGCGTGAGATCAGCCTTGGTCTTGGCGTCCACCACCTGGAACTCGACACCGTCCAGCACCAGGCGCTTCACGTCAGCGAGCGTGATGTAACTGCTGATGGCCGTATCGTACAGCCGTCGATTGGGGTACTTCTTGATAATGCGGATGTCAGTCACTGTAATCACCCTGGCCTGCCTGGCGTGCGTTCGCTGCGCACACCCGGCGTTGCTGTCTGCCTTAGCGCCCCCGCCATTCCAGTCGCACTTTCTACAACGGATTGAGCGGCCTGTGCGATTTCGGAAGGGCGCCACGAATGCCGCGACGCAGCATCCAGCAGTAACAGGACAGCCTAGGTAGCCCCCTCAGGGGTGTCAAGCACGTAATCTGCCTGCTGCATCAGGTGCAGGAAGGGCCTGGCCTTGTGCTCGGTCTCCTGCAATTCGTCCGCTTCGCGGGAATCGGCAACAATGCCGCCGCCTGCACGGTAGCTGATGATCCCCCGGGAGCAGACAGCTGTACGAATGGCGATACTGGTGTCCATCCCCCCGTCATACCCGATGTAGCCCACGGATCCGCAGTAAAGGCCCCGGGGCTCCGGCTCCAGTTCCGCGATGACCTCCATCGCCCGGCGCTTGGGCGCTCCCGTGATTGATCCTCCCGGAAATGCCGCCTCAAGCAGGGTGACGGCGGACGCCTCCGGTGGCAGTTCGCCAACCACGGCGCTGACCAAGTGGTGCACCGATGCGTGGCTTTCCAGGGAAAACAGTTCCGTCACGCGGACGCTGCCCGTGCGGCAGACGCGGCCCAGATCGTTGCGCAACAGATCCACAATCATCACATTCTCCGCCCGATCCTTTTCGCTCGCCTGCAGCGCCTCGGCCAGAGCCTGGTCCTGGACGGGGGTCTGGCCGCGCGGGCGGGTGCCCTTGATCGGGCGCGTCTCCACCAGACCGCGATCGAGACGGAGAAACCGCTCCGGGGAGATACTCAGCAGCTGGAACCCGGGATGTTCCAGCTACGCGCCGTGGGGTGCCGGGCTCAGCGCCCGCAGCGCGCGATAGGCGGAAAAGCTGTCGCCCTGGAACGGTGCGCTGAAACAGCGCGCCAGATTGGCCTGATAACAATCGCCATCACGGATGTAGCGCTGCAGAAGACGGAAGGCCCTACCATACGCCTCGGCGTCCAGAGCCGCCTGAACCGCGCCGACTGCCCAACGGCCCGGCTCGGCAACCGGCGCGGCCATCAGCGCAGCCCAGCGAGCCGGCGTCATGGCACTGCCGTCCAGGGTGAGCAGCCAGCCTTCCTGCCGCTCGTGGTGCATCAGCACGGCCCAGTCGTAGAACCCAAGACTGAGTTCCGGCAGAGCAGACGGTGGCCGCCTGTTGCGGATGCCCACCAAGGATTCCCCCAGGTCATAGCCGAACACGCCCAGCGCGCCGCCGCTGAACGGCACGCCGGCCGGGGCCACAGGCCGCCGGGCCAGCAGCGTCTCCAACAGCCGCAACGGCGGCCCTTCCACACGCTTGCCGTTATGATCGCAGAGGCCGCAGCGGCTGATCAGGGTATCAGTGGGCTCGGCGACGAACACGTCCCAGCCTGCGCGCCGCCCGCTATCGAGCCAGGCCGGCCACGGCAGATGCCGCAGGCACGACATCACGCCTTCGCCTGGTGAATACGGAATTGGTTCAAGACGGGCTGTTTCGGTCATCATCACATCGTGTACGGGTGTTTACTAACCTTTCAATAGGTAAGGCCATGCCTCAGCCGTGTTGTGAGGGTTGGCGACAAGGCGCGCGTTGGCGTGGTTGCTCCATGTCAAGTGAGCGCTACACCGGCGGCGAGCCGCACGACACCGTCCCTCGGGTGTCTTACTACACTGGAACCTGGCTTTACCTATTAAAACGTTAGTAAGGAAGCGCCTGTCGATTGATGGAGGGCTGGCCATGACCCGATCGGACGGTAACGCCGAGGCATTCTACGACGCACGACCATGGCTGCACAGTTACGGTGAGGGGGTCGGAACCGAACTGGACACACTGCCGGATCGTACCCTGGGGGCATTGATACGCCGTAGTGCCCGCACGTACGAGGACAAGACCGCGTTCACGCTCTGCCTGGACAACGGCATGCATGCATCCCTCAGCTTCCGGGAGGTGGATCACCTGTCCGACCAGTTCGCCGCCTGGCTGCGGAACGACCTCGGGCTGCAGCCGGGCGAGCGGGTGGCCGTGCAAATGCCCAACTGCCTGAGCTATCCGGTGGCGGCATTCGGCACGCTCAAGGCCGGCCTGGTCCTGGTCAACATGAATCCGCTGTACACAGCCCGGGAGATGAACCAGCAGCTCCAGGATTGCGGAGCCGCCGTGCTGGTGCTCATCAATCTTTTCGCGGACAAGCTGGAAACGGCCTTAAAAAACACCGGGGTGCGCACCGTTCTGCTGGCCGATATCGCGGAATTTTTCCCCTGGCCGAAGCAGACCCTGATCAGGCTGGTACTGAAGCTGAAACGCCAGCTACCAGGCACCGCGCATCCCACGCAGCCCTTTGCCGAGGCGCTGCGCCTTGGCCGCAGCCGGCTGGGCGGCGCCCCGTTCCCGGAGTCGGAACTGGACGGTGACGCCCTGGCCCTGCTGCAGTACACGGGCGGCACGACCGGCGTCCCAAAGGGCGCAATGCTAAGCCATAGCAATCTGTTGGCCAATCTGGCGCAGACCCGACAGGTGGCCGGCCCCACCATCCGCAAGGGCGAGGACGTTATTCTGACCGCCCTGCCGCTCTACCACATCTTCGCCTTTACCTTTAACCTGATGACCTTTTACATGGAGGGCTGCCGCAACATCCTCTGCCCGAACCCGCGCCCACCGAGCAATCTGCGCAAGGCGTTCCAGCAGTTTCAGGTAACCAAGTTCTCCGGTGTCAATGTGCTGTTCCACGCACTCTGTCACGAGGACTGGTTCCGCGAATCGGTGCCCCCCATCGACATGACCATCTCCGGCGGCACGGCGCTGCACGCTTCGGTGGCACAGAAATGGAAAGAGCTGGTGGGCTCCGAACTCTGTGAGGGCTACGGGCTTACCGAGGCCAGCCCGGTCGTGGCGGCCAACCAGCCCACCGGCGAAATCATTCTGGGCACCATTGGTGTCCCCCTGCCCGGAACCGATGTGCGCATCGTCGACGATGACGGGAACTGCGTTCCTCCAGGGGAGCCCGGTGAACTGGCCGTGCGCGGCCCCCAGGTCTTTCAGGGCTACTGGAACCGACCGGAGGAGACCGCCAAGTGCATGCGGGATGACTGGTTCCTGACGGGCGATGTGGCCACCATGGATGAGCGCGGGTATCTGCGGATTGTCGATCGCAAGAAAGACATGATCGACGTCAGCGGATTCAACGTCTATCCCAACGAGGTGGAGGAGGTGCTGGAATCCCATCCAGACATTGCCGAGGCCGGCGTGGTGGGCATGCCGCGCAAGGAAGGCATGGGTGAGGTCGTTTACGCTTATGTGGTGAGCCGCAATGCCGGCCTGACGGAGCAAGAGGTCATCGCCTTCGCCCGGGAACAGCTCACCGGTTACAAGGTGCCGAAGCGGGTGGTGTTCCGCAAGGATTTGCCGAAAACGCCGGTGGGCAAGATCCTGCGCAAGGATCTGCGGGATCCGGATCCACCGACGTGACGGGGGTACGGTTAGACCCGGACCTAACCGCTCTCCTCGCGCCGGCGCCGCCGCGCGTCCGCCCAGACCCGCAGCTGGCCCACCATCCCTTTGGGGAAGAAATACACGCTGAGCACGAACAGCAGGCCGAACCAGAACAGCCAGCGCTCGGGCCCCACCAGACCGCTTACCAGGGGAACCCCATCCACGTAGCCACCGAGCACGCGCAGCACATCCTGCAGGTAGTTTTCCGCCAGCAGGAACAGGGTGGCACCGATCACCGCACCGTACATGGTGCCCATGCCACCAATCACACACATCAGCAGGATGAAGACCATGAGCTCGAAATCCAGCGTGTTCTCCGGGTTCACGTAGCGGTTGAACAAGGCGAACAGCACCCCGGCCAACGCGGTGACCACGGCGGCCAGCACCACGGTGGCGGTGCGGTAGTAGACGGTCCGGTAACCGAGCGCTTCCGCCCGAAATTCGTTCTCGCGAATGGCCTGCAACACCCGACCGAAGGGCGAGTTCATCATCCGCAGCATGAACAGGAACATGCCCAGGCTGAAGAAGAAGCAGATGTAGTACATGACCACACGGCCGTTGACCCGCACGTTGTATACGGACTCGCGGATCACCTCGCCCAGGTTCCACGGCTGCGTGAACAGCCCGGCAAGAAAAGTGGTGATACTGAAGCCGTAGAGGTCGTTCTCGATCAGACGGAAAGCGGGGCCCAGTTCCCGCGGCACCCGCACGCGCAGCCCGTCCTCACCGCCGGTGATGGTGTAAAGCTGGTTCACCATGGTCATGAAGGCGAAGGCCACGGCCAGCGTCACCAGGGCGAAGAATATCGCCTTCACCCGCAAGGAGAGCAACCCGAGCAACAGCGCCAGGGCCGTGGCCGCAAGCACGGCTGCGAGAATGCCCAGACCAATGGCACCAAAACTGTTACCCATGGCACCGATGGTCATGGCCACGGCGTAGGCCCCGATACCAAAGAACATGGTGTGGGCAAAGGACACGATGTGTGTGTAGCCCAGCATCACGTCATAGGACGCCACCACCACGATGAAGATGCAGATCATGCCCAGGGTGGTGAAGGCACGGGTGCTGGAGAACAGGAACGGCCCCAGCGCCAGGCAGATGAAGATCACCAGCAGCAGTGCGCTGAGGATGCGGCTGCGGGGATGGTCTCCGGAAAGAATCGCGTTCAGCATGGGCGTGCTCCTAAACCTTGATAACCGGGATCAGCCCCTGGGGCCGCCACATGAGAATGCCCACCATCAGCCCCACGGTGGCCACGGCGGCAAATACCGGGGCCAGGAAACCGATGTACAGGTTGATCAGGCCCACCAGAATGGCGCCGTAGAAGCACCCCTTGATGGAGCCCAGCCCACCCAGGATGATCACCACGATCACCGAGATCATCAGTGTTTCGCCCATGTGGGCAGTGATGATCTCCTGGTACATGGACCACATGGCTCCGCCCAGGCCCGCCAGCGCAGAACCGGCGATGAACACGCCAAGAAACAGCAGCTTGATGCGGTAACCCATGATCTCCACCATCTCGGTGCTCTCCACACCGGCACGGATCAGGATGCCCGCCTTGGTCCGGTCGATGATCCAAGTCATCACCCCATAGACCAATAGACCCAACAGCACCGCCGCCAGGCGATAGGTTTCCACGGCCGCGCCGCCGATCAACGGCACGGTGCTATCCAGTATCACGGCACCGCGCAACAGATCCGGCCGGGGCACGGGGATCTCGCTCGGCCCCCAGATCACGTGAATCAGTTCCATGATGATGATGGCGCCACCCACGGTGACCAGGATCTGCTTCAGATGATCGCCGTAGACCGGGCGGACAACGAAACGCTCGAACAGCAGGCCCAGGCTGCCGGACACCGCCATTGCAAACACGAAGGCGGCCAACAGCGCTAACAGCGTGGCGCCCAAAGAGCCGCTCCCCGCCAGATCATTCATCCAGAAGACGATCACCGTGGCGCCGGAGAACGCCCCCAGCGAGATAAACGCCCCGTGCCCGAGGTTCAACACACTCATCAGCCCGAAGGTCAGCGTCATACCCGAGGCCATGATGAACAGCATCAACCCCATGGCGAGGCCGCTGACAGTCAGGGTGAACCAGGTCGCCAGATCCATGAAAAACCATGGAATTACGATCATCAGGGCCAGCAGGAACAGATGCGGACGGTGCTCGCGGAAATTGGCGAAGCGCTGCCGAAACCCCCGCACCACTTCCTGGTCCAGCGTGTCATTCTGCGCACTCATGTTTCGACTCCTTACTGATGCGCGCCCAGGCTCAGGCCCAGCAGTTCCTGCTGCAGGTCCTCGTTGCCGGCCAATTCCGCCATCTGTCCGGCAAACACGATGCGGCCGTCATCCATGACCGCAACGCTCTGCCCCAGGCGGCGGGAAAAGTTGAAGTTCTGCTCCACCAGCAGGATCGACGCCTGCTGCTCCTTGAGCTCCTCGAAAGCGTCGGCGAGATCATTGATGATGGCCGGTGCGAGGCCCTTGGTGGGCTCATCCACCAGCAGCAGTTCCCGCGGCTCGATAATGGCGCGGGCGATGGCAAGCATCTGCTTCTGCCCGCCGGAAAGATTGCCGGCCGGGCGGTTCCAGAACCGTTTCAGCGGCGGGAACAGGCCGAACACCCACTCCAGCCGCCCCTCGTCAATGGGGCCGCTGCTTGCCGCCAGGCTCATGTTCTCGCGCACACTGAGCAGGGCGAAGATGCCCATGCTCTCGGGCACAAACGCAATGCCCTTGCGCGCGATCTGCGGCGTGGGCATGCCGCTGATGGATGCGCCGTTGAAACGCACCTCACCCCGGCGCAGCCGCGTCAGGCCCATGATGGTACGCAGCGTGGTGCTCTTCCCCGCACCGTTACGTCCCAGCAGCACGGTCAACTCGCCCCGCGGCACCTGCAGATCAACGCCGTGCAGAATATGGTATTGCTCAATGTCCGCATGAACACCGGACAGCGTGAGTATCGGCTCGGCCATGCCTTTATGCTCCTCGATCAGCCCGCGGCCTGCTGCGGCGTTCCCAGGTAGGCTTCCTGCACCACCGGTGAGGCAATCACCTCGGCCGGCTCGCCGTCGGCCACCAGTTCACCGTTATGCAGGACGACAATGCGGTCGGACAGGGAACGGACCACGTCCATCTTGTGCTCCACCAGCAGGATGACCTTGTCCTGCTTACGCTTGATGTCCGCGATCAGCTCCAGTATCACCGGCACCTCGTCCACGCTCATGCCCGCGGTGGGCTCATCGAACATGAACACCTCCGGCTCCAGCGCCAGCAGCATGGCGACCTCCAACTTGCGCTGGTCACCGTGGGGGAGCCCGGCCACCAGATACTCGGCCCGCTTGCCCAGCTGCACCTGCTCCAGAAACTGCATGGCGCGATCGATGATGTCCCGGCGGCGGGAAGCCATCTGCCAAAAGTTGTATCCGGTACGATGCCGGGACGCGACGGCCAGCCGCACGTTCTCGAGAACCGTGAGGTTGGGGAACAGGTTGGTGAGCTGGAAAGCACGTCCCAGCCCCTTGTCCGCCCGGGCCGGCGCGGATAAACGGGTAATGTCCTCACCGAACAGGTGCACACTGCCCGCCGTGGCCTTCAGCTGACCGGAGATCAGGTTGAACCAGGTGGTCTTGCCCGCCCCGTTCGGCCCAACGATGGACGTGAGCGTGCCGGGATAGAAGGCACAGGAAACCTGGTTAACCGCGTAGTGGCCACCGAAATTGATGGTCAGGTCCCGTGTTTCGAGCACAGGGGATTGCGAAGTCATGCGTCCGACCTCGTCTCTGGGAAACATGGATGCGTGAAACCGGCAGCGCCGGAAAAAGCCGGGCGCCCCGGCCGCCGACATGGCGACCGGGGCAACAGGGCTAGTTACGGATGGGGATTTCCATCTCGTCCTTGTCGATGCGGCGGATCAGTACCGGCACACCAGCCGTTACCTTACGGTCGGCAAACCAGTCATCCCGCTCCTGCACCTCGATCTGGAAGTGATACATGTCCTGCATGGCCTGATGGTCATCCGGACGAATCCACATCTCGCCCTTGGGCGTGTCAAAGCGCAGCCCGCGCAGTGCCTCGATCAGGTCCTCGGAATCGGTGGAACCACCGGAGGCGCGGATGGCTTCGGTAATGGCGATGGCCTGGGCGAAGCCCTGGGCGGTGAAGAAATCAGGCGCCGAATCGTAACGCTCGAAGTGTTGCTCCACCAGCCAGTCATTCACCGAATTGTCCGGCGACTCGAAGTAGTAGAAGCCGGCACCTTCCATGCCCGGGAACGCGGAATAGCCCACGAGCGCGGGGAGGATGTTGCCACCGGTGGCCATGCGAATGCCGAAACGGCCCGGATCCAGATCCTGGATGCGCCCGAAGGGGTTGGTGGCGCCGGCCCAGATGCCGAAGATGTACTTGCCGTTGTCGCAGTCATCCAGATTGCGCAGTGAATCGAACAGGCGGTTCGCCGCAGCGGTGAAGTCGGTGGCGTCCGTGGGCAGATACTCCTCGTGGACAATGCGCCCGCCCTCGCCTTCCAGGGCCTCCTTGAACGCCGCGACACCATCCCGACCAAAGGCGTAATCCTGGGCGATGGTAGACACGCAGACGTTCTCGTCACCAATGGCCACGGCGTTGGAAACAGCGTCCTGGGAGGAGTTGCGGCCGATGCGGAACACATATCGGTTCCACTCCGCGCCGGTAATGGCGTCGGCCACGCCTTCCGGCATGATGATGCGCTCGTACTCCTCGGCGATGGGCAGCATGGCCAGCGCCACGCCGGAAGCCAGGGAGCCGACCACGATGTGCGCATCGTCCTCGGCGTAGGCCTCCTCGGTCAGGGCGCGGGCCCGGGCAGGGTTCATCTGATCATCCTTGTTGATGATCTCGATGGGACGGCCCTCAATTTCCATGGTGCCGTCGGTGATGTATTCGAATCCCATCTCCAGCCCCCGCGACGACTGGGCGGCATAGGCCTCAAGCGCACCACTGAACGGGGTGATATGGGCAATGCGGATGGAGTCAGCCGCTTGCGCGGCTCCAATAGCGAAGACGGAGGCGGTGAGCACCGCGCCGGTGAGAACTCGCTTCATGATACTTCCTCCCGATGGTCGTTCCGACCTTATCGTTGTTGCCGGCGATCCAGTGGCAGCCAGCCGCGCTGCCCTGTCGTCCGTCATAAGATGACAAATGAATCACCTCTCTGCAAGTCTCTCGCAAAGAAAACCCGAAACAATCCATAAAATTCTTTCTAATCATAGCCTTGAACCCGGTAAATTCAGGCTTTGACTGCTCCGGGACGCGGCATAAAAAGGACCAACTCCCCTGGGAGCACAGCCGCAGCGGCAACAAATACACCCGGACACGCTGATAAGCCAGAGCGCCATGGGAATCGATCAGTGCTTCCTTAATCGGCTCGCGCCGCCATGCTAAGCTCTGCCGGATCGCGGGCACGGTCGGGAGACGGCCGCGCCCCAGACGCAA
>SLCE01000074.1 GCA_007125985.1 Ectothiorhodospiraceae bacterium
CGCGCCCTCGCCCACGGTGACGAGGCGATCGCGCCCGGTCATGATCTCCCGCACCGGAGCATCCACCCGCGATTCGAAGCGCAGATCGCGGCTGGTGACAATACCCACCAGCTTGTCGCCGTTTTCCACCACCGGAACGCCGGAGATACGGTTGGCGCGGGTCAGCTCCAGCACCTCACGAATCGTGGTATCCGGGTTGACACTGATCGGCTCCTTGATCACACCACTTTCGAACTTCTTGACCCGTCGCACATGCTCGGCCTGCTGCTGCAGGGTCATGTTCTTATGCACAATGCCGAGCCCACCCTGTTCGGCCAGGGTGATGGCGAGCGGTGCTTCCGTCACCGTGTCCATGGCCGCGGAGAGCAGCGGCAGATTGAGAGAAATGTCGCGACTGACGCGGGAACTGAGATCAACCTCCCGGGGCAGAACCTCCGAATAGGCCGGTAGCAGAAGAACATCGTCGAACGTGAGCGCTTCCTGAGCAATTCGCATAGACAGGCCACCTTGCTGTGGTGCAGCGGGCCGGAAATGCGAAGACGGCGGGCAGCGGTCTCGCTACCCGCCGGCCCCACCCGACCCGGAGGAAAGTTAGCCGGACATTATAGGAAGTCTGCCCGGCCCCGGTAAAGCATCGATCCGTTTTATCCCCGGGAGTTCCCCGATAAACGGAGCATGACGAGTGCAAACCCGCTATCCGGGCAGGTACCCTATGCGGATGCAAACGATACCGCCCCCCACATCAACTGCCGACAGCGGCCGCGTTGTCCTCACGGTCTCGCAGCTCAATCGCGACGTGCGGGATCTTCTGGAGCAAGGTCTGCCACTGCTCTGGGTGGAGGGTGAGATCTCCAACCTGGCCCGGCCCGCTTCCGGCCACTGGTATTTCACGCTCAAGGACACACGGGCCCAGATCCGCTGCGCCATGTTCCGACCAAGGAACCGGCTTGTCCGGTTTCAGCCCGCCAACGGCAGCCAGATTCTGGTGCGTGGGCGCGTCAGCCTCTACGAGCCCCGGGGCGATTACCAACTCATCGTCGAGAGCATGGAGGACGCCGGTGACGGTGCGCTGCGCCGTCAGTTCGAGGAGCTCAAGGCGCGGCTGCAGGCCGAGGGTTTGTTTGACGCCGGGCGCAAACAGCCGCTTCCGCCGCTTCCCCGGCGCATCGGCGTGATCACATCGCCCAGCGGCGCCGCAATCCGCGACGTCCTGCAGGTGCTGCGAAGACGTTTTCCAGCCATCGAAGTGATGATTTACCCGGTTCCGGTGCAGGGCGCGGGCTCGGCCGAGCAGATAGCGCGCATGCTGGCGCTGGCGGACAGCCGCGATGAAGTGGATGTGCTGCTGGTGACCCGCGGCGGTGGGTCTCTGGAGGATCTCTGGGCCTTCAATGAAGAGGTGGTGGCCCGGGCCATCGCCGCTTGTGCACTACCAGTGGTGAGCGCCGTGGGCCACGAGGTGGACGTCAGCATCGCCGATTTCGTGGCGGACCAGCGTGCGCCCACCCCCTCCGCCGCCGCTGAGCTGCTGAGCCCGGACGGTGACGCCTGGGCCCGGCGCCTGGGGCAACTGGCGCAACGTCTTCATCAGCTTGCCCAAGGCCGTATTCAGCAGCAGCAGCGGCAACTGAACTCCCTGAGCGAGCGGCTGACACGCCAACACCCGGGACGACGCCTGCGGGATCACGGCCAACGCCTGGACGAACTGGATTTGCGGCTACGCGGAGCCTGGACACGAGCGCATCAGCTGCGCGGATTGCAACTGGCACAACTGCAGCAGCGCCTTCGCCAGCGACACCCTGCCCGCACGCTGAATTTGCTACGGAATCAAGTCGCTGGTCTGGAGCAACGACTGGTGACAGCGCAGGCGATGCGTCTGGAACGCAGGCAGCAACGGCTGGTGGGCCTCGCCCGCGCTCTGGACGCCGTGAGCCCGCTAGCCACCGTAAGCCGCGGATACGCCATTGTTCAGCGCCAGGACGGAAGCATTGTCCGCGACGCGGTCAGCGTGGACGTGGGTGAGCGCCTCTCTGCGAGACTTGCACGGGGGCGCGTGGAGTGCCGGGTGGAAGCCATTGAGGAAGATCACCCATCCCGTTGATTGAAAGCCAAGACCCCGCCTCAGCCCGACTGTAGAAAAATGTTCCCAGCGGGCTGGTTCGGGTGTATATAGAGGCCGTAACCGCCGTGGTTACTTGCCTGCATGAGGTTTCAATCAAATGGGGCGCAAGTTTACCGAAGCCGCCGACCTGCTCGACGGACCCGATGCCGACGAAACCGATGAACTGGGGAACTGGCTGGACGACTCCCCGATTCCCACCCGGAAGACAGCGGGGGTACGCGCACCGGCCAGAAATTTCCGCCGTGCCATTGAGGAGCTGAACGAGCAACGGATGCTTCGCTCCATGCTGGTGGATGACCTGGACGCGGAATTCCGCGAACTGTGACCAATTCGACCGGGCTGTCACCGGCTCTGCTCCGGGGCAGCCCGGTTCCCGGAACTCCTCAGGCAAGCCGGTCCCGGTCATGTGGACCATTCAAGTCCTGGCGCGGAGCACGCGCCACAATCCCGGTGGGGTTGATGAACGGATGGCTTCGGTAATAGTGCTGACGGATATGATCCATGTCAGTGGTGTCTCCGAAGCCCGGCCGCTGATACAAGTCCTTCAGGTAATTCCACAGGTTATGGTAATCACTGATCCGCCGTTCAGAGCACTTGAAGTGCACCGAATACACGGGATCGAACCGCACCAGCGTGGTGAACAGGCAGATGTCCGCTTCCGTCACCCGTGAACCGCAGAGAAATCGCTGCTCCCCGAGCAACGCGTCCCAGTGATCCAGCGCTGCATAGAGGGTTTCCGCCGCTTCGTCGTAGGCTTCCTGGGACTGGGCAAAGCCACATTTGTAAACGCCGTTGTTCACGGGCTCGTAGATCGCATCGATGGCCTGCTCCACCGCATCCATCAGTGATTCCGGTGCAAAATCCGTGGTGTCCGTGGCCACTGTATTCCATGCGTGGTCGAACATGCGCAGGATTTCCCGTGACTCATTGTTGACGATGGTCTGTTCCCGCGTGTCCCAAAGAACGGGCACGGTGACCCGCCCTGTGAAGACGGGATCTGCGGCGGTATAGACTTCCCGCATATAGCGCGCATTGTGTATTGGGTCCGACGTGCTGCCCGGATACTCGCGGAATTCCCAGCCGTTCTCCAGCATCAGCGGATGCACCACAGAGACGGGAATTGAGGTTTCCAGCCCTTTCAACCGCCGCATGATCAAGGTGCGGTGAGCCCAGGGGCAAGCCAGGGACACATAGAGATGATAGCGCCTCGGCTCCGGCCGAAACCGGGCATCAGACTCCTCGCTCACCCAGTCACGGAAACGCGACTGCTGGCGAACAAAACGCCCCTTCTCGTCTGGCTCGTACCCTTCTTCATACCAGACACCCTCAACCAGCCGTCCACCCATTGGACACCTCCAGACCCAGTCGAATAAAAGTTCGATTTCGAACCAAATCATAGCATGCACGGACGATCTCTGCCGAACTGCAGCCCGACAAAAAAAAGCGCCGCCACCTGTTGGTGACAGCGCTCGTCAGCGTGCGTTGGCGAAGCTTTACTGCTGTGGCTGCGGCTGACCCTGCGGCTGCATCTGTTGCATCTGCTGCATCATCTGCGCCTGCATCTGTTCGAAGGTTTCCAGCAGGTCGTCCGTTTCAGGATCCTCGGCGCGCATGGCATCAAGCAGGTTGTTCTCAAAACGCTCCTGTGCCTGAATCACGTCGTCATCCTGCATCGCCAACTGCTGCCCTTCCTGCAATTCCATCTGGATTTCCTGCGCCTCTTCCACGATGCTTTGGCGCCGGTCATCTGCCAAATCTTCGCCCTCGAACTCCTGCTGGAGCTGTTCCAGGCGTGCGAGGCCGCCCTCTGCATCGAAGCCTGCATCCTGCATCGTGCTGATCACCAAATCTTCCAGCGCTTCGGCTTCATCCTGCAGCTGCGGATTGTTCTCGAACGCCTGCTGCTGAATGGTCATCAAACGCTGCTGGAGTTGCTGAAATTCCTGTTGCGGGTTTCCACCCTGCTGGGCCTGGGTGGTTCCGATCACGCCGAAAGCCAACACAAGGGCGGCGAAAACGGCACCAAAAGTCCGACTACTGGAGAAAAATTTCATAAGTAACAGGGTCTCCCGTGACAACCCGTGGGTTGTATTGCGCAAATTTCAGGCAGTCACAATAGCAGCACTCACCGGATTATTGTCAACCGGACGGCATCAGACCATTGCGTGCCACTCCCAAATTCCGACAACCTGCCCCGGCCGTTAGTTCGCCGGCACGCACTTCGATTAATACCTCCCCTGCGCTTGTCCCGCTTGAAGCTGGGCCGTTAGACTTATCCGCTTTCCGGCGTGGCCGGGCCGAGGAACTCCTGCATGAAGGCCTTGACACTCGAACACCTGAACAAAACCTACAAAGGCGGCGTTGTCGCGCTGCGCGACGTGAATTTGACCGTGGAAGAAGGGGACTTCTTCGGCCTGCTAGGGCCCAATGGTGCCGGGAAGAGCACGATGATCGGCATCATCAGTTCACTGGTGACGAAAACGGCGGGCAGGGTCGTGGTGTTCGATCATGATCTGGATCGTCACACCTGGGAGGCCAAGGCGTCCCTCGGACTCGTCCCACAGGAATTCAATTTCAACAACTTCGAAACCGTTGAGCAGATCGTGCTCAATCAGGCCGGTTATTACGGCATTCGCCGCCGCCTTGCCCGGCAGCGTGCGGAACGCTACCTACGGGAACTCGGCCTGTGGGAGAAACGCCGGGCGGTCTCACGTACCTTATCCGGCGGCATGAAACGCCGTCTGATGATTGCCCGTGCCCTTGTGCATGAACCACGACTGCTGATTCTGGATGAGCCCACCGCCGGGGTCGATATTGAACTGCGCCGATCCATGTGGGAGTTCCTTCGCCGGATCAATCAGGAATACGGCGTCACCATTATTCTGACCACACACTATCTGGAAGAGGCAGAAAGCCTCTGCCGGAACATCGCCATTATCGATGAAGGCCGTATTATCGAGAACACGGATACCCAATCACTGCTCACCCGCCTCAGCACCCACGATTTTGTGCTGGATCTGAAACATCCGCTGGAGCAACTGCCCGCCAAACTTACCTTCAACGTTCGTCAGCTCTCACCGCGGCAGTTGGAAGTGGAGATCCACAAGCATCAAACGCTCACGGCACTGTTTAGCGAACTCGCGCAAGCCGGCATTGAAGTCAGCAGCATGAAGAACAAATCCAACCGACTGGAAGAACTGTTTCTGCGCCTGCTTCAGGGTGACCGGGACGGCAGTTCTGCCGTGGCGTAACATGAGGAAGGCATCCATGTACTGGCAACGCACCTTGGTTGCATTGGGCACCATTGCCCGGAAGGAAGCCCAGCGCTACCTGCGTATCTGGGTGCAGACGCTGTTGCCGCCGGCCATCACGATGGCGCTTTACTTCGTGATTTTCGGGAACCTGATCGGCCCCCGGATCGGCCCGATGGACGGCTACACGTACATTGACTTCATCGTTCCCGGCATCATCATGATGGCGGTTATCACCAACTCCTATTCCAACGTGGTTTCCTCCTTCTTCGGCGCGAAGTTCCAGCGCCATGTGGAGGAAATTCTTGTTTCCCCGACACCCAATGCGGTGATCCTGCTTGGCTACATCAGCGGAGGGGTTAGCCGGGGCCTGCTAACCGGGTTCATCGTGACCCTGGTGTCCATGGCCTTTACGCGTATCGAGATTCATAGCATCCCGATCACTGTATCAGTGGTATTTCTCACGTCGGTGCTATTCTCGTTGGGCGGATTCATTAACGCCGTCTTTGCGCGCAAGTTCGACGACATCTCCATCGTTCCGGTGTTCATTCTGACACCACTGACCTACCTGGGTGGCGTTTTCTACTCCATCAGCCTGCTTCCGGATTTCTGGCGCATGGCTTCGATGGCAAACCCCGTGTTGTACATGGTCAACGCCTTCCGTTACGGCATTCTTGGTGCATCAGACATCAACATCTGGGTGGCCTACGGGCTGGTGCTGATGTTTATCAGCATTCTTGCAGCCTTCAGCATGTACTTGCTGAACCGTGGCGTTGGCATCAGGGGCTGACACTGAATGGTGCTCAGCATATGAAGAAAGCCCTGCCGTCTTACACGGCAGGGCCGAAGGAAGCGCTTCCTTAAATGGCAATGGAACCCGGTCAGTCGACGCGCAAATCTTCCAGTGAACGGCCGGCTTCTTCCCAGTCCTTAACCCATGCCGGCTTTCGGCCACGCCCGGACCACCCTTTGGAAGGATCGTTAGGGTGCCGGAATCGCACGTTGCCCGTTGCTTTCGTCGCCTTGGGTGCCACACCGGCAACCAGATCCTGTACCGTCAGCCCGAAGCGATCAGCGATATTCTTGAGCTCTTTCTGAGCTTCCTTCACATCCTGCTTACGGCGACGCTTCAACTCTTTATCGATATCTTTCTTGATTTGCTGCAATTGGCTCGAATCGTACTGGGAAAGATCCATTACTTCTCCTTTTAGGGGCTGGCCCTGCAATCGTCATAACAGGCAAGAGTGTCCAATCACTGCACGCAGGATCCGGTTCACCGAATCAGCATTTCCGCGGGGACGGACAGTGCCCGATGACACTTGTTAAATGTTTAGCTCAGGCGATAAAAAGATAAATCAAACAGTTATCAGCTGCAATACCCACGGATTAAAAGAATGAAAAAAGGAAATAGAAGGAAAGACATTTCATGACGCGAAGATGATCGACGTTTTTCCCGGGGAAACACTGACCCTGTGGCTTTGGCTACGCACTGGGAACGCGTATAGTTCCGGCTCATCGGTTCACAGCAGGAGTAACAGGCGATGCAGCAACGGATTTCGGCGACTCCCGTCGTACTCACGGTGGAACTGGATCTGGAAACGGTGAGTCAGGGCGCCGTGCCGCCTGCTCCGCTGGGCCGTGAGGAGGCGGAAACGCTTGGCTGGGCGCTGGCGGAGGATCTTCGCCGCATGGCAGGCAGCCTGGATGAGGTGGGGCTGGTGGTACTTGCCGGCCTCTACGACATGACCGAGTTGCTACAACCCGGCCTGACGCTGGTGGATGTGGTACTGGAGCTGTACCAGCGCAGCCTTCCCGACACCCGTTTCCAGGCACAGCTCATGACCATCGGGGCTCATGGCGACGACTTTCCGATTCCGGCCATCGCACCGGCACGCCAACCCGGCGCCGGACCGCTATTGGCCATTCCGCTGATCTTTGTCGGCCCGACCGACACCATCGATCAGCTCAGCCAGCGGCTTGAGGAAACGCTGCTGGATAAAGGTCAGGCCTCACTGAAAACAGCGAACACCATTACCACCCGGTTCGGTGTCCGACCGCTGAATCTCAGTTACGCCACCTTCAACGATCTCTGCGCCCTGCTCCGCATTCAGCTCGAACACAACGGGTTCGAAGGCCTGTGGACCCTACTTGAAGCCGCCCTGTTCCCGGGGGAACAGCCGGTCCGCGTGGAACTGGAGGAAGGCAACCTGTTCCTGGTGCACAACAACGTCTGCTACACCCGCTTTCTTGGCTACGACGCCTGGGTGAACCGGCATCCGGATGAACCGGACCCGGTAGGCCGCTATGGCGCCTGGCAGCGACAGCAGCGGCAATACAGCGCTGCGCTTCAGGCTCACGGGCTGACGGTGCTCAGCTATCAACCGGCCAACGAACAAGATAACGAGGCGCAAGTGGATGTGAGCGCGGCCTACGGTCAGGCGCAACAACAGGCGCTCCCTGCCGAGGCCCAGTTCACCCAGCAGGTGGTGCTGGATGCCGATTCGCTGAACGGCGCAAGCCACATCACGGTCACCGAGCACAGATTACCCGCGCTGGGACCCGTGGCCTTTTCCATCATGGTGCACCGGCAGGATGGCAGTGCACTGTTTCTCGCTCATGAATACCCGTTGGTACCCGACGCGGTGCGCAGCATCCCGGATCGCTGGCAGGAAATCGCGAATGAGACCGGTGCGGTGCTGGAATTTCTACAGCCGGGGGATCTGTTGACCAGCGAGGACGGAAGACATCTGGTGCCCTTACCGGAACAGACAGACCCGGCCCACTAAGGGAAACACTGATCGATTCCCATGATGCTCTGCGGAGCCATTCGCGTGCGATGACAAGGCGGCTTACCCCCCGGACACGCCGTAAAGCCAGAGCACCATGGGAATCGATCAGTGTTCCCTGAATGCGCGCCGTCAGGGATTAAGCCACAGATGGCGCCAGCTGTCGTCAAACTGGCGCTCGTAACGCTCACGATCATGCAGGCGACCATCGCCAGCACGCCAGAATTCAATCATCGTGGGCACCAGCCGGTAACCGGACCAATGGGGGGGGCGGGGAATATCCTGCCCCTCGAAGCGTCGTTGCACCTCTTCCACGCGCCGATCCAGTTCCTCGCGGTCGCTCAGGGGCTCCGACTGCTGTGACGCCCAGGCACCGATCTGGCTAAGCCGAGGCCTGGACGCAAAATAGGCATCGGCTTCGGCATCACTTACGGAGTGGGCTTCACCCTCCACCAGCACTTGCGCCCCCAGCGGATACCAGAGAATGCAAAGGGCGGCGCTGGGGTTCACTTGGAGTTGACGGCCCTTGCGACTGCGGCGGTTGGTGTAAAAAACGAATCCATCACGGTCTACGCCCTTGAGCAGCACTGTACGCGCGGAAGGCCGGCCATCCTCCCAGGCCGTGGCCAGCGTCACCGCTGTGGGATCGGGCAGACCGGCCTCCACTGCCTCGGCAAACAAGGTCTGGAAGCGCTCGATGGCCTCGTCGTACACACTCATTCAGGGACTCCTTTATCGGGGCTCGCCGTCGTCGGCGGCCTCCACTTCAAGTTTCAACCCATCCATGCGCGTGATCCGCACGGTCTGTCCGCGGCTGACCGGGCCCGTGGTCTCCGCATTCCAGAGCTCGCCCTGCAGCCGGACCCTACCCCGGCCGTTGACGAAATCCTCGGCGGCAACACCCAGTTGCCCCGTCATCGCCTCGCGCCCGAAAACCACACGGCGTCGATGGGCCCGCAGAGCCATGGTGGTTATGCCCACGATAACCGCGGCGCTCACCGCCGACAGCGCAAGGACCAAGGTCAGGGAAAGCTCATAGGCTTCCACGCCCGTGTCGAACAACAATAACGAACCGAAGGCAAACGCAACCAGCCCGCCGATGCCCAGTATGCCAAAGCTGGGCATGAAGGCCTCGGCGACCATGAAGGCAACCCCGAGCCCCATCAGTGCCAGCCCGGCAAAATTGATGGGCAGCGCCTGGAAGGCAAACAGTGCAAGCAGGATGGAGATACCGCCCAGCACACCGGGCACAATCGCGCCGGGGTTGGCCAGTTCGAAGAACAGGCCGTAAATGCCGACCAGCATCAGGATATAGGCGACATTGGGGTTGGTGATGATGGCAAGCAACTCGTTGCGCCAATCTGGATCCACCGGTCGCGCCGTCATTCCTTCGGTGCGGATCGTGACCTCACCAGTCGAGACCTTCACCGTACGGCCGTCGATTTGCGCGAACAAGTCGTCCAGATTCTCCGCCACATAATCAATGACGTTCTTCTCCAACGCTTCACGGGAGCCGATACTGGCGGCGTCGCGCACGGCCTCTTCCGCCCAGTCCGCGTTACGATCCCGCATTTCCGCCAACGAACGAATGTAGGCAATGGCATCGTTGAGCACCTTCCGCTCTGTCGCGGAGAGATCATCGCGCCGGGGCCGTTCGTCGCCGCGTTCATCGGCCTCGTCGCCATTTTCCTCGGCACCATTGTCCGCTTCATCGTCATCCCCACCGCCGGGGAAGCTGGGCCCGCCGCCGCCCATTTGCACGGGTGTCGCAGCCCCGACATTGGTACCGGGCGCCATGGCCGCAACATGGGAGGCGTACAGGATGTAGGCGCCGGCACTGGCCGCACGGGCGCCGCCGGGTGAAACGTAGGTGACCACCGGGACCGGGCTGTCGATGATCAACCGGATGATATCCCGCATCGAGGTGTCCAGGCCGCCAGGGGTATCCATCTGGATAACCACCAGTGGCGCGCCCCCGTCCCGGGCCTCCCGGAAGCCGCGGCTGAGATAGTCCACAGTGGCCGGACCAATGGCGCCCTCCACCTTGAACAGCAGTGCCTGATTATCGCTCGCGGCGAGCTGGCTACCGCCCAGCCCGGTAATCAGCAGAAATATCAGCAGGTGCAGATATCGCTTCATGCCCACTCCGTGCCACCCGGTTGTCGATGCCGACGCAACGCCACGTCACCTGATTGGACTGTCGCCCGCTGACTGGGTTCAGCCCAGGTCACGGGCCAGCTGTGCTTTGGCCGGCAGAGAACCGATAGACAATTTTGCCGCGGCCAAATGCAAAAAAGGACGCCGGCAGCCCACTGCCTGTTGCAGGGGTTTGCCGACGCCCCTTCAGGACATCATACATCAGCCCACGGCCACCGCGCGCATGGCGCTGCCTGTATTACTTGAGGGCGTCCACGATGCGCTGACGGACCACGTTCACGTCACCCAGGCCATCAACGGCCACATAGCGCGGGGCATTCGGTTCACCACTGCCGGCCAGCTTCTGATAATAGTCCACCAGCGGCTTGGTCTGATCGTGGTAGACCTCCAGACGCTTGCGCACTGTCTCTTCCTTGTCATCGTCGCGCTGCACCAGATCCTCGCCGGTGACATCATCCTTGCCATCCACCTTCGGCGGATTGTGCTCCACATGATAGACGCGCCCGGAGCCGGGATGCACACGGCGGCCACTCATGCGGCCGACGATCTCCTCGTCTTCCACCCGGAGTTCCACCACGAAGTCCAGCTTGATGCCCTGGTCCTTGAGAGCTTCTGCCTGGGCGATCGTCCGGGGGAAACCGTCAAACAGGAAGCCATTGCGGCAATCATCCTGCGCAATCCGTTCCTTGACCAGCCCGAGGATGATATCGTCGGACACGAGCCCGCCTGATTTCATCACCTTTTCGGCCTCGAGCCCCAGCGGCGTACCGGCCTTCACGGCGGCACGCAACATGTCGCCGGTGGAGATCTGCGGGATATCGAAGGTCTCGCACAGGTATGCGGCCTGCGTGCCTTTGCCGGCCCCGGGCGGCCCCAATAGAATGACTCGCATGCGTAAACATCCTCCTCAGATGACAATCATGAATAATACCGTGTTTTCGGCCCTGCCCGGACGCCGGGCAGGGAATTCGGGACGCAGCCAGGAACGCTTCCGGCGGTCCGCTCCAGGGCGCAGCTCCCAAGCTTTGCGGGGGCCGATCTCCTTGATCGCCGGATTTTTTTTGGCGCTGAGCCTATCACCTGCCCTAGCCAACTGCAACGCGGAGCCGGAACCAGGGATCAACTGGTTCAATTGCGAATTGGGTGATCGCGACCTCAGTGGCGCCGACCTTACCCGCGCCCTGATGAGCCGCATCAAGGCGGACGGTATCCGTTTGGATGGTGCCACGCTGGAAAGTGCCGTGCTCACCAATGCCAGTCTTAATCAGGCCAGTCTGGTGGAAGTTTCAGGCCGTCGAGCCGATTTCGGATCCAGCTCCATGCTGGGTGCGGACCTCCGCAAGGCCCGCCTACAGGGAGCCAGGTTCACCTCCGCCCGGCTCACAGGAGCCGATTTCCGCGAGGCGGATCTGCGCGATGCGCGGCTGGATGGTGCAAACCTGAACGATGCACGCCTCGATCAGACCTTGCTGTCCGGCAGTCGTTTTTATAACGCGGAGATGCGAGACGCCAACCTGGAGGGCAGCGTGCTCCAGGGGGCAAACCTGTCGCAATCGAATCTGGAAGGTGCCAACCTGGAAGGTGCCGATCTGCGCGACGCGGACCTGAGCCGCGCCATGCTGGAGAACGCGCGATTCCAGGGTGCCAATCTACACGGGGCAAACCTGGATCGCGCCTCTCTGGCCGGCGCGGATTTCACGGGCGCCGACCTGAGCCGCGCCAACCTACGCAGCGCCGACATCAGCGGCACGGTGTTCGAGGGTGCCCGGCTCGGTAATACGATCTGGATTGACCGACGGCCCTGCCGCCGCGGCTCAGTGGGCATCTGCGACTGAGTCATCCGCAGCCATTATCCCGGGGCTGAGCCGGAAGCGGAACTCCCGCTCGGACATAGTCTTTCCCTCAGGATCGAAGGCACGCTCCGAAAAAGTGGCCATGCCATTGGTCCGGAACAGTACCGCACTGGTGCTGCGGGTTCCGTAGCGGGGACTGACGATGAAAGGCGAGGCGAGCAGCCGCTCCCATTCCGCACCGATTCCGGTGTCCGGCAGGCTGTGTTCGGGAGGCTGCCGACGATCCGCCATGAGTTCCAGAAGGCGAGCCGCTTGCACTTCATCCCGAGACTGCAGCAGCGTTTTGAGGCCCGCACGCACACGGACGAGCTTGGGCCATGGCGTGTCCAGCACACCATTGCTCAGCCCGTAGAGTCCCCGCGGCAAACGCTGTACACCGGCGCTGGTCTGGTTGTTGTAGTACCAGAGCTGACCCGCGCGATACCAGAGCAGGTTGAAGCCATTGTAGTCCCGCCCCCGCGCCTGCAGGTGTGCCACCAGGCTGTGTTGCGCATCGGTCAGCGCACGCACCACCAGGTCGCCACGGGATGGGGCATCCGGACGGTGGGATTCCGGATCACGGAAATTGGTGATAGTGGCAAAACCGCCCTCGCGGGTAACGCCCAGCCAGGTGCCGCCGGCCCTTAGATCCCTGCCCGCCAGGATGCGTGGCTGCCGCCACCAGCCGGCAGGCGATGCGGGCCGCGCATGGTATTCGTCGCGGTTCGCAGCAACGATCAACGGATAGCCGGGATGCATGTCCACGGCGAAGGCAAGCAGGCACATGGCGGCACTCTCCGACTAGTTCAGGGACGGCTGATGGACAGCCGTAGCAGCCGTCCGCCGTCACTGAGTACCAGCACATCGCCGTCGGCGGTCACCGCCGGCCGGGAAAATCCTGCCCGATGATGTCGGGTGCGCGCCAGTAACTCACCATCCCGGGCGTCCACCCAGGTCAGGCGCCCCTGTGTATCCCCAAACACCACCACGTCACCGACCACGACAGGTGCGGTGGCCACCAGCCCCTCAGTTTGGTCCAGGCGCCAAATGGCCGCACCTGAGCTGCGGTCCAGTGCCCACAGGCGGCCGTTGCTCTCGGTAACGTATACGCGTTCAGAATCCGCCGCCACGCCCTGACTGGAGGACAGTTCCCGGCGCCAGCTACTGCGTCCATCCTGGAGGTTGAGCGCAGCCACTTCGCCCTGGTAGGCAGCCGCATAGATCTCGCCGCGCAGTATCACGAAACGCCCTGCGACATCGCGCATGCGCTCCAGATCCGAACTTCCCCGCGGCTCGCCCACCTGGGCATCCCACTGTTCGCGCCCTTGCGACCGGCTCAAGGACACCAGCCGGCCATTCGGCAAACCCACCAGAATACGGCTGCCCACAGCACGCGGATCGGCGCCACCACGTAAGGTCAGTGGCGGCATACTGCGGTCATGGATCCAGCGCCGGCTGCCGGTGTCGGTACGCAGACCGAACACCCGGCCATCCGCGGCCTGTACGACCACGGTATCGCTGGAAATGAGCGGCATGGCCAACACTTCGCTGGTCACCCCGCTGACCCACAGGGTCTCCCGGGTGCGCCGGTCGATGCCGATGACCTTGCCTTTCCGGCTTGCCACAACAACCAATTCATCGCTGACCGCCGGGCCGGCAGACACGGGCGTACCAAGGCTCTCGCGCCACAGGCGATCTCCCGTTTCCAGGTCATAAGCCGACAGGCGGCCACGCCGATCCACCACGAAGACCGTGCCGTCGACCACCACTGGGTCCAGCGCATCACCCGGCGCATGGACGCCGCTGCCGGCATTGGCCCGCCATACGGTCTCCACGGTCAGGCCTTCGCGGGTATCTTCCAGCGAATCGGCGGGCAGTTCCCGTGTAGGCGTGCTGCTGCAGCCCGCGACCACGAGCAGCGCCATCAACAGCAGCAGAGCACGCTTCACGCATTCCCCCCGCTTACGAGATCGTTACGCTTGAGTTCCACATGCTCGCGCCGGTCACGACCCAGCTGCTCACTTCCCAGAACGGCTTCATACGCGGCGATGGCGTCCTCAACACGCCCCAGTTCCGCATAGACATCACCCAGTCGTTCCTGGTACTGCATGCGGAATTCACCGTGATCATCCACCTCCAGCACCGCCAGCGCCGCCTCCGCATCGCCTGCCGCCATCAGCACCTGTGCAAGCCGCAGGCGCGCCATGTGACGGAAAGCGGAATCCCGCGCATTGTCCACCACCCATTCCAGGGCCTGTCGGGCATCATCCAACTGCCCAGTGGACGCATGGTGCTCACCCAGCTGGAGCCCTGCCATCGCGGCATAGGCCGTTCCTGCATAGCCGTCCATCACAGCACGCCCACGGCGGTCGATGGTGGCAGCATCCGCATCGGTGTGCCGTGCCTCCATCAACTGGGCGTAGGCCAAAGCCGCCGACTCGGCCTGGCGATCCTGGTAGGAATTCCACTGCTGCCAGCCCACCACACCGCCAACGGCGATGATGACACCGGCCACGATGGCCTTGCCGTTCTCACGAAACCATTGCTTCAGCTGTTCGAGCTGTTCGTCGTCGCTGTATGCGGCCACCACCGCCTCCTCATTGTTCGTTCAGCAATCCGGTCAGCACGTCGGGCAGTTCGTCACGGCCAACCGTGCGCTGTTCTCCGCCGTCCCGCAAGTCTTTGACACCAACTTCGCCCCGTGCCAGCTCATCGTCGCCGAGAACCACGGCGAAACGGGCACCGCTGCGATCGGCGCGCTTGAACTGGCTCTTGAAACTACCGCCACCACAGTGCATCTGAAACTTCGCCCAGGGCATGGTGTCACGCAGCGTCTCCGCCAGGACCAGCGCCTGCTGCTCCGCCGCCTCACCGGAGACGACCATGTAGACATCCACCTCCGACCGGGGTTGCACCAGCCCTTGATCCTCGACAAGCGTCACCAACCGTTCCAGTCCCAGGGCGAAGCCCACGGCCGGCGTCGGTTTTCCACCGAGCTGTTCTACCAGGCCGTCGTACCGGCCACCCGCACACACCGTTCCTTGGGCCCCGAGTTGATCAGTGACCCATTCGAACACTGTTCGGCCGTAGTAATCCAACCCACGAACAAGCCGCGGATTAACACGATACGCCACACCGGCCTCGTCCAGCAGTTGCTTCAAGCGGCTGAAATGGGACTTTGAGGCGTCATCCAGGTAGTCGTCCAGCACCGGCGCCTCGTCGAGCAACGCCTGGGTGTCCGGATTCTTGCTGTCGAGAATGCGCAGCGGATTGGTCTCCAGCCGGCGGCGGCTGTCCTCATCCAGGGCGTCCCGATACCCCGACAAATAGTCCACCAAAGCCTGCCGGTAATGCTGACGGGCCTCGGCGGTACCCAGCGTGTTGAGCTGCAGTTCCACATGCCGCAGTCCCAGTTCCCGCAACATCCGCGCGGTCATCACTATCAGTTCCGCATCCACATCCGGGCCGGTCAGCCCGAACACTTCGGCGCCGATCTGATGGAACTGGCGCAAACGCCCCTTTTGAGGTCGCTCGTGGCGGAACATACTGCCCATGTACCACAGACGCGGCTGCTGATTGTGCAGTAGGCCGTGTTGCATGCAGGCACGCACGCACCCCGCTGTGCCTTCCGGGCGCAGGCTCAGACTGTCACCGTTACGATCTGCGAAGGTGTACATCTCCTTCTCGACGATGTCCGTGACTTCGCCGATGGTGCGCGAGAACAGTTCCGTTTTCTCCAGCTGGGGCAGCCGGATCTCGCGGTATCCGTAGCGGGCCAGCACCCCCGTGAGGACGCCTTCCACTTGGCGCCATAAGGGCGTCTGCTCCGGCAACAGATCGCTGAACCCACGAACGGATTGAATGGTGTTACCCAAGTCGGTCTCCCTGAATCAGGCCGGCAAGCCGTCCGCATGATGCGGCGGCACCGGTGAACTTCGCAGGTGGTTTAGTTCGGCACGTTGGTCCGTACGACGCGGCCGGGACGGATCTGCCCGAGGTCCACGGGCTCGCCTTGATAATGCAGCGCCACATGGTTGGCATCACCGATGACCACTGAAAAGGGTGCGTTGCCACGCAGCCGCTCCCGACCCCGGTCCTGAATCAGCCCGTACATCAGGCGCTCGCCATCCGCATCGTAGACTTCCACCCAGGAGGGCCCGGAAAATTCCAGTTCCAGTTCCTCGCCACGGTCGCTGGCTGACGCTGGCGGCGGTGTGTCAGCGACCGTATCAGCCTCGCGAGCGGCCTGCTCGGCTTGAGCCAGCACCTCAGCATCAAGAGGACCAGCCGGCTCATCTGATGATGGCGCGGTGGGGCCTGCTTCCGGCTGGGCCACATCAGACTCACCAGCCGGCGGGGTCTCGTCGGCGGCATCAGCCGCAGCGGCGCGCTCGCCGTCCGTATCCTCAAGCCGCCCAGAGTCACGAGGACCGGCCAGGTCGTCGGTAAAGCGCTGCTCCTGATCCGGTTCATCGGCGAGATCAGCCTGGGAATCGACATCCACGGTTCCCGGCTCGTCACCCGCCACAGCTGAGGGAGTCGGCGATTCCGACACCACGGGCGGTGCGTCCAACTGGGCGTCCGCCATAGGCTCATCCGCCTCATCCAGCGAGTAAAACCAGACACCGAGCCCCACCAGCACGGCAAGCACGCCACCACCCAGGAAGCCCTTCAGCAGGCCTGGCGTGATATCCGGTGATGTTTTCACCGGTGCGCTGACGCGCAGCGGGCGCTGCTCCAGCGCCGCTCCTCCGGGATAACGGGCCAGCAGAGGCTCCGGATCCAATTCCAGAAGACGCGCGTAGGCCCGCAGATACCCACGGGTAAAGGTGTCCGGCGGAAGCCCTTCGTAGTCGTCGGCCTCCAATTTCTCAATGACGGAAGCCGGAACATGCAGTGTCGAAGCCACTTCGCCCAGCCCCATGCCACGCCCCACGCGTTCGGCCTTCAGCTGGGCGCCAGGGCCTATCTCGACCCGCCCTTCCTGTTTTTCATCGTGGCGTTCACTGACCGTCATTCAATTCCTCGTCCGCAAGTACTCGCTGGCTTCGTCGGAATCGGGGAAATCCGCACGCAGCCTCAAGCCAAAGCTGTCCGCGTCATCATCATTACCAAGCGCCCGCTCGATGCGCACTCCCAGCCAGAGCATACGGGCATCCATGCTGGCCACGTCCCGGTACCGTTGCAGATAGGCGCGTGCTGAGAAGTACTCCTCAGTGTCATACTGCAATTCAGCCATGCGCCGGAGCACGAACGTGAACTCGGGATCGTGTTCCAGCGAACGGCGGTAGTATTCCCGCGCCTCATCGATGTTGCCTGCCTGCTGCGCGCAGACCGCCGCATTGGCCAGTGGCAGCTCCCGACGCTCATACAGGGGATTACGCAACGCCAGGCGGAATTGTTCGTCAGCGTCCTCGTAGTCGCCGCGGTTGCAAAGGAACCGGCCGTAATTGTTCCGCAATGATGAATTATCGCCATCCAGTCGCAGCGCACGCCGGAAGTGCCGCTCAGCCTCGTCGTATTGCTCCAGACGCTCATAGAGCACGGCGATGGCGCTATGGGCATTCGGGTTACGGCGGTTCTGATCCACCGCCTTGGTCAAGGCGTCCATGGCCTGGTTGAGATTGTCTTCCTGCATATAGGCAACGCCGAGCTCCGTATTGATCTCGGAGGCCCGCTCCATGTCGCCCCCCGAACGCGAACCATTGGTGGCGCAGCCAGCCAGGGCTGGAAGGAGGATAACTAACAGCAGGAACCCGAACGGACGCATGTTCACTCCATAACGTGCTGCAGGCGCTGTTCCCGCTTGAAGCGACGCTTGGTGCGGTCAGCCACCTTCCCGACAAGCTGACCACAAGCACCGTCAATATCGTCACCGCGGGTTTTACGCGTAGTGGATACCAGCCCGGCCCGGCTCAGGATATTGCTGAACTGCTGGATCCGCGCATCGCTGGATCGGCGGTAACGGGCCTCGGGGAAAGGGTTGAACGGAATCAGGTTCACTTTCGATGGAATGTCCCGGATCAGACGCGCGAGCTGGCGCGCATGCTCATCGGTGTCGTTAACGCCGTCCAGCATGACGTATTCCCAGGTAATCCGGCGATGGGGCTTGTCGGCGATGTAGTGCCGGCAAGCCTCCAGCAGTTTCTCGATGGGGTAACGCTTGTTGATCGGGACCAGTTCGTTGCGCAACTCGTCGTTCGGTGCATGCAACGACACGGCCAGGCTGATATCACTCACGTCCGCCAGGCGATACAGGTAGGGCACCACACCGGACGTACTCAACGTTACCCGTCGTTTGGACAAACCGTAGGCGTGATCGTCCTTCATGAGTTCAGAGGCAGGTACCACCTGCTTGAAGTTCAGCAGCGGCTCTCCCATGCCCATGAACACCACGTTGGTGACCTGGCGCCCGGGCTCCTCTTCCGCCAGCACCTTGTTCACGTACCAGAGCTGGCCGATGATCTCGGCCGTGGACAGGTTGCGGTTGAACCCCTGCACACCAGTGGAGCAGAAGCTGCACTCCAGGGCACAGCCGACCTGCGACGAGATGCAAAGGGTGTCCCGACTCTTCTCCGGGATCAGTACGGTTTCAACCGCGTTGGACCCATCCAGACGCAATAGCCACTTGCGCGTGCCGTCCGCCGACCGTTGGTCGAGTACGGCTTCCGGCACCCGCACCTCGGCAACAGCCTCCAGCTTTTCGCGCAGCCCTTTGCTGAGATCGGTCATGGCACTGAAGTCGGTGACACGCCGGGCATGCACCCATTTCAGAACCTGGGACGCGCGAAAGGGTTTCTCACCCAACTCGGCGAAAAACCCTTCCAGCCCCTTGCGGTCCAGCCCCAGCAGATTGATCTTGCTGCTGGCCGGACCGTTGTCGGCAACAACCTTAACGGGAACAGATTTCATCGGTCTTGAAGAAATACTCGATTTCCTGCTTCGCCGTTTCCTGTGCGTCGGAGCCGTGCACGGCATTGGCGTCGATGGACTCGGCGTAGTCATGACGCAGGGTACCCGCAGCCGCTTCCTTGGGATTGGTGGCGCCCATGATTTCGCGGTTCTTGCGAATCGCATCCTCGCCTTCCAACACCTGCACCATCACCGGGCCGGAAATCATGAAACCCACCAGGTCGTTGAAGAAAGGCCGATCCTTGTGCACGGCATAGAAGCCTTCGGCCTGTTCACGGCTCAGGTGCATCATGCGGGCGGCAACGACGGTGAGACCGGCTTTCTCGAACCGGTTGTAGATTTCACCGATGACGTTCTTGGCGACAGCATCGGGTTTGATGATGGAAAGGGTGCGTTCCACGGCCATCCGTATAGCTCCGTTACAGTTTGGGTGAATGTTTCAGAAACGTGCCGTCACCGGTTGCCGATGAGCCTCTGCAACCGGTGACAAAAAGGGTGAGCAAGTGTAACGCCTGGACGGAGCCCCGGCAATTTCCGTGGGTCAGAAACTGACAGATTCGCCGCAGCCGCAGGACGCCGTGACATTCGGATTACGAAAGTCGAATCGCTGATTCAAACCTTCACGCACGAAGTCCACTTCCATGCCGTCCAGGAACGGGAGGCTCTTGCGGTCCACCACAACACGCACGCCATGCTGCTCGAAAACCGCATCATCGTCACGCACTTCGTCCGCGTAATCCACCGTGTAGGCAAAGCCGGAGCAGCCACTCGTTCTCACACCCAACCGCAGGCTGCCTGTGCCACCGGACTTGGCCGCGTGGCTTTTCACGTGTTGTGCCGCCTTCTCGGTCAGTACCACTGCCATCACGTCACCTCATCTCTTCGCTTTCGCGCATCCGCAACCGCGGCATGCAGCGCATCTTCCACCACCAGTGCCCGGGACAATGCATCGGATGTCAGGCCCAAGGCCCGCTGCATGTCCAGCGCCGACGGGAGGTTTACACCACCCGACTGCCGCGCCCGCTCGGAAGCCCAGCTGCAGCTGGCGATGCTCTGCGGGCATCCCAGACATTCCCAGCCTACAGCCGTCAGGATATCACCCTGACCCATCACCGCGACGAACTCAACCTCAACCCCCGCCTCGGCTGCACAGCCACGACCAACGCATTCCGTCGATCCGACCGGAATCCCCGCGTTCCGCGGGTGCCGGAAGTGTTCCCAGACCTGGGGGCTGTATTGCCGCATTTCTACCCCTTCGACCCACCAGGCGAGAAACCGTTCCCCGGGGCTCCGCCCTGCATCGGCGCGCCGGTTTCACAATACCGGCGCCACGCTGGGGAGAATGCTCGCAGCCTTTCCAGCGCGTCCGCGGTTTGCGCCACGGCCCGGTCCACTTCGCTTGTAGTGGTGGTCCGCGCCAGGCTGAACCGGAAACTGCTCTGGGCGAGATCATCAGCCACACCCATGGCCCGAAGCACGTGCGACGTCATGGCCTCCGCACTACTACAGGCTGCCCCGGCGGAGATGGCCAGGCCCTGCAACTCCGCCTCCAGGGCCTCTCCATGTACTCCGACAAAGGCCACATTCAGGATATGCGGTGCACCGTCCAGCCGCCCGTTGCGCTGAACCCCGCCCTGCCTGGCCAAGCCGCTCCAGAGGCGGTCACGCAGATCAACAAGCCGCGCCGCGTCAGCATCCAGCCCGGCCGCCGCCACCGCACAGGCCTTGCCGAAGCCCACGATCTGGTGCGTTGCCAGTGTTCCCGGTCGATAGCCCCGCTCCTGGCCACCACCAAACATCAGAGGCTCCAGGCGCAGACGGGGGCGCGATCGGACATAGAGCGCGCCCACACCCTTGGGGCCGTGCAGCTTGTGCGCCGAGAGAGATAACAGATCCACGCCCCAGCCACGCACATCCACGGGCAGGCGCCCGGCGCTCTGGGCCGCGTCCACATGCAGAACGGCGGCATGGTCCCGCAGGCCTTCTGCGATGGCAGCGATAGGATGCACCACGCCGGTCTCATTATTGGCATGCATCAGCGAGACCAGAACTGTATCGTCCCGCAGCGCCTGCAGAACCTGCTCCACAGTCAGACTGCCATCCGCGGCGGGCTGCAGCAGGGTGACCTCGAAACCTTCCCGCTCGAGTTGTTTCAGTGGTTCCAGCACCGCCTTGTGCTCGGTGCGACAGCTGACCACGTGCCTGCCACGGCCACGTTGACCGGCAAAACGGGCGGCACCCAGCACTGCCAGGTTATCCGCCTCAGTGGCGCCGGAGGTCCACACGACACCCGCTGGCTCGGCATGCACCAGTGCCGCCACAGCCTCACGGGCCTCTTCCACCGCTGTGGCGGCATGCTGCCCGTAACAGTGCCCAGTGGACGAGGGGTTGCCCAACCCCCGCATGCTCTGCATCCAGGGCAGCATGGCTTCCAGCACCTGTGGGTCCAGCGGCGTGGTGGCCGCATGATCCAGATAGATTGGCCAGTCAGCCGTCACGGACCTTCGCCTCTTCCTCGGCCGGAACACCTTGTTTCGCGGCCGCGGGCCGGTTGCCATTCTCCATCTCGCAGCAGGACAGATCGGGAAGTTCCACGTCCTTCAACTGTCCGCCCAGGTGGCGAATGGCCTGACACATCTCCTGCAGGCGCTCATCCGAGGCGTGGATATGATCCAGCATGGAGTTGATGGCGTTGCTGACCGGGTCTGGCATATCGGTCTGGCCGTAGGCATCGAAGCCGATTTTCCGCGCGGTGGCCTCGCGCCGCTCCGTGTGCCCCGCGGGCCGTTGACCGGCAATCCGCGCCGGAATACCAATCATGGTGGCTCCTTCGGGGACATCCTTGAGCACCACCGCATTGGAGCCGATGCGGGCGCCATCGGACACGGTAATCGGCCCCAAGACCTTGGCGCCGGCACCAACCACGATATCGTTGCCCAGGGTCGGGTGCCGCTTCCCGCCATCGGTGCTGGTGCCGCCGAGAGTCACACCGTGATAAAGCGTGACGTCGTCGCCGATCTCCGCCGTTTCACCGATCACCACGCCCATGCCGTGGTCGATGAAAAAACGTCGGCCGATACGCGCGCCCGGATGGATCTCGATGCCGGTCAGCCAACGGGAGACCGTGGACAGCCAGCGCGCCAGCCAGCGCAGATTCCAGCGCCAGAGACGATGGCACAAGCGGTGCCAGAGCAACGCGTGCACACCCGGATAGCAGGTCACAATTTCGAACGCGTTACGGGCAGCCGGATCCCGATCCAATACCGAGCGGACATCTTCTCTTATACGTTCGAACATCGATTTTCACCCTGAATGGGAGCAGGTTCAGAAAGCGGGGAAGGGGCGAGCACGCCACACGGCGGTCGCGGTCAACAGGGACAGCGACAACAGGACGCTCGGGTGATCGGGCATGTGCACATGTTCATGACACCTGCAATGGTAGCGCGTCTTGCCACACAGGCCAATTCAGTTGCCACGTCAGCCATTATCTCCCTGTCCACTCTGCGTCCGCTGCCCGGGCAGGCTGCCTTCCATTCCCATATTCACGTGCGCCAGAATCCCGCGCAGGATCTGATACTCGTTATGGTCCGGCCGCGCCCGGTTGAACAGCAGACGCAGACGCCGCATCAGCACCCTGGGGTTCTCCTGACGCAGAAACTCGATGCGCACCAGGGTCTCCTCCAGATGACGGAACAACTGTTCCATCTGATCCGCCGTCGCCGGCGGCCACTCCGAGGCCGGCTGCGGCACCACCTCCCCGGCCAGGGCCGCCTGACGCAGCTCATAGCTCATCACCTGCACCGCCGCGGCGAGATTCAGGGAGGAGAATTCCGGGTTGGCAGGAATATGAACGATCCGGTGACACCGATCCACTTCCTCATTGGTCAGCCCCGTGCGTTCGCGACCGAACAGCACCGCCACGGGGTGCCGTGCCGCTTCTTCAACCACACGGCGGGCCGCCTGTGGCGGCGCCTCGGCGGGCGCCGACAGGTTGCGCGTGCGCGCGGAGAGGCCCACCACCAGGCCGGCGCCCTCCAGGGCGCCTTCAAGATTGTCGTGAACCCGCGCCACCTGCAGCAGATCGTCCGCACCGGATGCCATGGTCGCCGCATCCGGGTGCGGCCATTGCTGTGGATTCACCAGATGAAGTTGCCCCAAGCCCATGGTTTTCATGGCCCGTGCCGCAGAGCCGATGTTGCCGGCCAATTGCGGCTCCACCAACACAATCCGAATCTGTTCCAGGTTCATCCCGTTCATCCCGCCTGTTTCAGCAAGCCGCAAAGTCTACCACCGAGAAAGGAAGCACTGACACCGGACGTTGCTCACATTTCAGGCAGCATGCCACCAGGTCGCAGTGGTTCAAGTCGTGGCACTTTCCTGCTATGCTTCGCCGCCTTGCCAGTCCCTTGCATGTCGAGCAGAACTTCATGAACCCGACGGTCAACATCGCGGTGCGCGCTGCGCGCAGCGCCGGAAACATCATCGCCCGTCACGCGGACCGCCTGGATCGTATCCGCGTGGAAACCAAGGGCTTGAACGACTTCGTCAGCGACGTCGACCGCATGGCCGAACAGGAGATCATCCAGGTATTGCGCAATGCCTATCCGGACCATGCGATCATGGCTGAGGAAACCGGGAATCACGGCGAGGCGGACCACCTCTGGATCATTGATCCGCTGGACGGCACCACCAACTTCCTGCACGGCCTGCCGCACTTCGCGGTATCCATCGCCCTGCAGGTGAAAGGCCGGCTGGAAGTGGGCGTAATCTACGACCCCATGCGACAGGAGCTCTACACGGCCAGTCGCGGCAACGGCGCCACGCTGGATGGGCGCAAGCTGCGCATGCGTTCGCAAAAGACCATTAACGGCCGCTTGATTGGCACCGGGTTTCCGTTCAAGAACCCGGCGCAGATGGACGCCTACCTGGAAATGTTCCGCAGCGTTAGCAAACGCGCATCCGATCTGCGGCGCGCGGGTTCGGCGGCGCTTGATCTCGCCTATGTGGCCGCAGGCCGCTTGGACGGGTACTGGGAAATCGGCCTCAAGCCCTGGGATCTGGCGGCTGGCGCCCTGCTGGTGCGCGAGGCCGGCGGCGTGGTGGGCGATTTCAACGGCAGCGAGAACTTCATTCGGAATGGCCATGTCCTGGCCGGCAGTCCCAAGCTGTTCCACGATCTGCTACAGGTGGTGCGTCCGCATTGCACGCCGGACCTGCTCGCCGACTGACGCTCTCCTGAAACCCGCGGCCCAGGTCCGCGGCATCGACCCCACTTCGCCAGACCGGTAGAGTAAGCGGCACTGTGTCCATCAAACATGACGGAACGGGAGCCCGTTACATGCGCAAGTTGTTTTATGGTCTTGCCGTCGCTGGCACTCTCCTGCTGGCCGAGGCCGGCGCAGCCCATGCCGGCGGCTGGCATGCGGTGGCGTTCATGTACCATCGTTTCGGTGAAGACCAGTATCCGTCCACCAGCGTGACGCTGGAGCAGTTCGAGGCGCATCTGGACTATCTGGAAGAGAACGATTACCAGGTCTGGCCCCTGGAGCGGGTGGTGGAACACCTGCAATCGGGCGATCCGGTCCCCGATCGCACCGCCGTCATCACCATCGACGATGCTTACGCCTCGGTGTACGAGGAGGCGTACCCCCGGCTGCGTGAGCGGGATCTGCCGTATATCGTCTTCGTGGCCACGGATCCGGTGGATCAGGGGTTGTCCGGGTTCATGACCTGGGAACAGATGCGCGAAATGCAGGAGCACGGCGCCACCTTCGCCAATCATTCCTCCACCCATGACTATCTGGTGCGTCGAAAGGACGGGGAGTCCGAAACCGCTTATTGGGAACGCATCCGGGAGGATATCCGCGGCGCACAGCAGCGACTGGAACAGGAACTCGGGGCAGACGCTATCCCCATGCTGTTTGCCTATCCCTACGGCGAGTACAACACCACGGTGGCGGAAATTGCCGAAGAACTCGGATATACATCCATTGGCCAACATTCCGGGGTCATTGGCCCCTACAGCAATACCCGGGCGCTGCCCCGCTTCCCCATGGCCGAGGCCTATGCGGATATTGACGAATTCTCACAGAAGGCGGCGGCCAAGAGCATGCCGGTGAAGGCGCTGGAACCGTGGGATCCTGTGTTCCAGGATGAGAATCCGCCACGGATGCGGGTGCAACTGGCGGACAGCGAGGCGCGACTGGATCAACTCGCCTGCTTCGTCAGCCGTCAGGGCCGGGTCGATGTGGACTGGGAGGACCGGGAACAACGCATTTTCTCCGTGCAGCCCCCTCAAGAACTCGGCATTGGCCGCACTCGCTATAACTGTACGGCGCCCTCCACGGAAGCCGGTCGCTTCTACTGGCTCAGCCAGCAGTGGGTGCACCCGCCAGAGTAAACCATCAGGGAAACTCCCATCGCGCCTCAAAACCACGCGCATCCACGTGGACAAAGGGGCCGCGATGGGGGCGCGGCCCATAGACGCCGATGCCCCCGGTGAGGTCGGCAACCGTATTCCGCGACTGAACACGTTCAACAATGCCGGCTAACAAGAACGCGTCCTGTACATCGGCACGCCCATCGCCGTTCAGATCATCCATCTGGCCGTTACGCGGATTCTGATCGATGTAGATATCCGCCGCACCGCCATAGATATGCCGGCTGTTCCGTCCGTTGCCGATACTGGCGTTGTACCAGGGCGTACGGTACCCGCTCAGAATCTCCAGCGTATCGGCTTCAATGCCCTCGACTCGCACCTCGGCCAGAATCTTCTCCAGCATCAACAGCAAAGGTTCACGGAGCACCACATACCGCGGGTAATCCCCACCCTGTTTGGAGACAAACTGTCCCAGAGTGAAATGCGGGGAGACGTGCACGTTTTCCGTCTCCGGTGTCACCTCAATGAAGCCGGGCGGCGGCTTGTAGGTTGACAGCCCACGGTAGGGCTGCCGTGGATATTCGCCGATCCGGTAACCGTTCAGCACCCCGTTCCGCTTTTTGTGCCGAGGCACCTTCACGAAGAGGTTCAGCGTCATCACCTCCTGGGTATCCAGCCGTGTGATGCGGATGGGGTACAAACCCGGCTCCCGGGGCGCCCGCCACTGCCAGTTGGTCCGTCCGATCTCCCGTGTGTTGCCGTGGGGGTCCGAGACCACATAGCGTCCCCCCTTCCCCTGCACCACAGTCAGGTCTACCCGTTGGCCGGGCATGGTATATACGCCGAGCACGCTCCAGGCGTTGATGGTGTCCTGGAAGCGGACGGCAAACCCAAGCCGATCATCGGAGGCCTGCGCAACCGGCAGGAACAACATGAGCACCAGCGCGCAGAACAACACCATGCGAGCAACGCGCGGCAGCGAAGACATGGACGTAAACACGACGGAATGATCTCTGGTGGAATCGCTAGCATGGACAGCTATCAGCCGCGAGAGTTCAGCTGTAGCAGCGCCTCGACAACGCGCTGGTCACGATTATAGATGTCGTTTCGCAACTGCAACTCCCCATGACTGTCCGTCCAGGCGGTCATGTAGACCAGATGCACCGGCATGGCGCGCGGCAGCGTGACCGTCCGCTCTCGCCCGTCGGTGAGCGCTTCACGCACCGCGCGAGGCGTCCAGCGATTGCTGCCCTCCAGCAAAAAGTCCACAAGATCCAGCGGATGTTCAACGCGGATACAGCCGGAGCTGAAAGCGCGATCCGTGTGACGGAAGAGATCTCGGGCCGGCGTATCATGCAGGTAGACCGCGTAGCGGTTGGGGAACATGAACTTGACGGTTCCCAGGGCGTTCAGCGGACCGGGTTTCTGCCGGAAACGGTACGGGAAGCCCGTGGCAGACACCTGCTGCCAATCCACCATCTCGGGATCAATCTCCCGCTCCGCCGCGCCCCAGCCCTGTAGTACCCGAAACCCCATGCGTTCGAGATAGGCCGGATCACGCCGCACCTGCGGCAGGATGTCCCTGACGGCGATGGAATTGGGTACTTCCCAGGAAGGGTTCAGCACCAGGTAGGTCATGCTGCCACTGAACACCGGGGTCTGGCGGTAGTCGCGGCCCACGATGACCCGTTGCCGCATGATGGGAACCCCCCGCTCCACCACAACCATGTCAAAGCCGGCGATGTTCACCATGATGAACCACTCCCCAGGGTCATGGGGCAGCCAGCGCCAGCGTTCCATGTTCACCATGATCTGCCGCACACGCGCGTCAGCCGAGGTGTTCAGTTCCGCCAGCGTCGCCGGGCCGACAACACCATCCGCCTGCAGGCCGTGACGGGCCTGGAAGCGCCTGACAGCGGCCTCGAGCGCAGCATCCAGGTGGTCCGAGTCCGCATCAGCCGCACTCCCAAGATCCGCGCTCTCCACCAGCCGCTGCCGCAAGAGGGGCACACGGGGATCACGATCACCATATCGCAGCAGCGGCCCGGGCGGGACACGGGTGAAGCCCCCGTCCTCTACCGCACGGCGGTGTTCCGCCAGTGCATCCCGCAAGCCGAGATAACCATCGGCGGACGGCAACAAGTCACGTAGGCTCTCGTAGACGCGCTCGTGCCTCAGCGCCTGTTCCAAGCGCTCGACCAGATCCGCCGTGGGCCGCTGGATATGCCAGGCCGGATCCACGGCCTGCGGGTTCAAGCGCCCGATGAGGCTGTCGGCGCCCAACTGCAGCCACACCCCGGTCAGCAGCAGCTCCATGTCCACGATCTGCCTGGACGGCAACTCGCCTTGCTCCGCCAGGCGTTCCAGCCGCCGCACGCCCTGACGCAGCGCGTCCAAGTGATAGTCCGCGGGCTCCAGAGCGTCGCCATGGGCTTCCTCAATGGCGCGCAGCAAACCGGCGGCCTGCGGCACCGAGCCATCGGAATAAACCCAGACGGGCTGGTACAAGCGCTGCTCATAGAAGTCACGCACTTTTGCACTGGCGGGCACGGGCACATCACCGGCCATCAGTGCCTGTTCCATCGGGATGGCCTCCAGCCGATGGCGCAGTGTCTCGCGAACATCCGACAGTTCCGCCGCCGCCAACGAGACCACCACCAGCAGGAGCACCGCCGCACCCAAACGACACATCCGATTCATCCCTACCCCCCCGCCATACGCTTACGTTCCAGTCGACGAACGAACTCCTCGAGGATGATCCGATAAAGGTCATCCTTCAAATAGCCATCCTCCACACCGGCATCCAGATTCGGGTTGTCGTTCACCTCGATGACCACACTCCGGCCTCCCACCTGTTTCACATCAACGCCGTACAGTCCGTCACCGATCAGTGATGCGGCCTTGACCGCATGCCGCATCACGGCCTGCGGCACTTCGGTGGTGGGAAAAGCCCGGGCACCACCCTCCTTCACACCACCCTTGGGGCCGTGCTGCACGATCTGCCAGTGCCCCCGGGACATGTAATACTGACAGGCAAAAATCGGCCGCCGGTTTAGCACGCCGATGCGCCAGTCGAAATCGGTGTACAGGTACTCCTGCGCAAGAATCAGATCGGAACGCCGGAACAGCTCCTCGGCCGCCTGCTGGAGGGCAGCCGGCCGCTCCACCTTCACCACGCCGCGGGAAAAGGAACCATCCGGTATCTTGAGCACCATGGGAAAGCCCAGCGTTTCCCCCAGACTGCCGAGGTCATCGGGACGCCGACTATGCAGAATGCGGGTGGCCGGCGTGGGGACGCGATTGTTGTGTAAAAGGTCCGCCAGGTACACCTTGTTGGTGCAACGCAAGATGGAGTTCGGGTCATCCATGACCACCATCCCCTCGCTTTCCGCCTTCTTCGCGAAGCGATAGGTATGATCGGAAATCGCGGTGGTCTCGCGGATCAACAACGCGTCATATTCGCCCAGTTGTGCGAAATCCCGCTTCTGGATCAACTCCATATCCAGCCCCAGGGTTCTACCCACGCGGACGAACTGCTTCAGTGCTCGGGCATTGGACGGCGGCAGGCGCTCATCGGGGTCATACAGAATCGCCATGTCATAACGGTACTGGCGACGACGCCGCTGTTTGCGCCAGACATGACGACTGAAGCCGTCCAGCGCCTCCGCAAAATGATCCTCCTGGGATTCGGTCAGCCGGTGCAATGCGCCGGCACGAATGGCACTGATACGCCAACGATCCTGGTGACGGAACTCGACCCGCAGCAAAGGAACAGTGAAGGTCTCGAACAATTGACGGGCGAGGTCGGCCAAGGCCGAGGCCGGCGTTCGCCCGAAATGGATGTCCAGCACATAGAGGTCATTGGTGGGCGTACCGGCCTTGTGCATCTGCTTCTGCAGCAGTTCGTCCAGATCTTCCGCCTCCAGACTGTAGATGGCCCGATGCGCCAGATCATTGATGGTACGCACCGTCGGGATGACCTTGTGGTCCCGTGCCTCCGCCAGCAGGGAACAGTAGTAGCCGAGACTGAGATACTTGTAGCTGCGACACAGATTCAGCACCCGCGCGCCAGGCGCCGCCGTGGAACCGGCGCCAAACAGGTACTCGTCGGCCGTAATCACCCGCTCACTGGGGTAATAAGGCTTCCAATCCCGTGGATCCTCCACCACAACGATGACCTCAGTCATGTGCAGCACTCCTGTTGTCCGGCCGCCCACCGTAGACCATCACTGCTGCCTGCTGCCCGGAGCGTCCATAGCGCGCCATTCGGTCGAACGCGTCGCGGGTAATGGGCATGTTGACACAATCCGTGGGCGTGCGGCCGTCTGTCAGGTCCACAAAGGGGTCGGTGATGTAGACGAAATGCCGGTCCACGCCCGTCACCACAACCCAGTGGGGCGCCCGCTCGCGGTAGATGCGGTACGAACTGATCAGCACCACGGGAATCCCACCGTCACGAATGACCTGCTCCAGGTCCACCACACTGGCAGCACCGGATGTCACCGGAAGCCCTTCCGTGCGGATCTCGTCAATGAAATCCTCCTGCACCAGCCGCAAGACCTCTTTTTTTTCCGCATTGCGCACGGAATCCAGAAACATCGGCCCGGGCTGGCGCAGGAAAAGGCGCACACCAAACCCGCGATGATGGGCAGCCAGGGCCAGACCGTGGGGGCCGCAACCACCGTGGCCGGAGGTCATGAACACGGTGGTGGACTCTCGCCACAAACGCAGCTCCAGGCGTCGGTCCAGCCGCATTGAGGGCCGCAACGCCTTCATGGCCATCATCAGGCTTGCGGGGCCGCAGGTGAAATCCAGTGTCTGTCGGTAGAATGGCACACGCGCCAGCTCCGGCGCGAGCCGCGGCGCCAGATAACGGTGGTAGCGCACGGCATCCATGGCGTCCTCGTAGTAGGCGGCATGCACACCGAAGGGTCGATATCCCAGGGCCTGGAACAGTTTTTTCGAGGCCGCATTATCCTGACGGACTTCCAGTCGCATTTCTGCGGCCCCCTCCTCCAGCGCCACCGCCTCCGCGGCCCGCACCAGATCGGCCGCAACACCCTGGCCTCGATATGCCGGATGCGTCGCGATGGAATACAAGCGCGCCATGGACACGCCACGCCGGAACAACACCAGTACGTAACCGGCCAGGGCTCCTTCACGATCATCGACCAGAATCGCGGCGTGACCGCGCTGGAGCAGATGGCGAAAACTTCTGCGGCTGAGTCGGTCAGTGTTGAAACAGCGCTGCTCAAGATCAAGCAGCCCGGGGAGATCATCGAGGGAAGCAGTTCGTATCATGGCAACCCATGGCATGGTGGGCGGGAAATCCACAGCCCATGGATGGCCTTTTACAGCAACCGCCGACGGTGTCAACACATGCCGTCAGGCACCCACGGCATAGCGCAGCAACACAGCCGCGACGGCAGCCACCAATAGGGACTCCACCAACGCCACGCGTTGATTGCGCGCATCGAGCCCTTTCAGCCGTACCGGCCCCTGGCCCAGCACCCAGAGCATCAACGCCCCGCCGGCAATACCGGCCAGCCAGAGGTGCAGCACGGCAAGCAGTTCCGGCAGGTAAGCCGTGGCCACTGCCAGAATAGCGCTCACCGCGGAACACCAGCGCAGCAGAAAGCGGTCCCGTGGCCGCGCAGCAAACACCGACAGGCGCCAGCCACCCCACGCCGCCCCGAGCACCAGGGCAATCAGCATGCGGCCACCAGCCAGGAAGCCTGGTTGCACCTCCGCAGCCTGCTTGGGCACACTGGGGTCTTTGACCAACCATGGAGTGACCGCC
>SLCE01000194.1 GCA_007125985.1 Ectothiorhodospiraceae bacterium
CGGAACAGGCCGCGCGCGTCAAGTACCTAATCGCCCGGCTGGAAATCCGGGGGTGGCGCGGAGCCGCCACCGAAGAAGAATTTCTCCATTTCCGCCTCAAGGAACTTCCGCGCCTTCGGGTCCACCGGAGAGAGGCGGTATTCGTTGATCAGCATGGTCTGGTGGCCCAGCCACTGCTGCCAGGCCTCTTTCGAGACGTTCTCGTAGATACGCTTGCCCAGTTCACCAGGGTAGGTGGGCCGTTCCAGCCCCTCCAGCTCCTGACCGAGCTTTACGCATTGCACCATTCGCGCCATGTTGCGCCTCCCGTAAGGGTTCCGTGTTCAGGCCTGCCAGCGTTGCAGTAACCGGCGTACCGGCGCCGCAACGCCCTTGCCCAAGGATGTGCCCGAGTTATACCAGAGGGCTTCCGACGGTTCCATGGCCGCGGCTGACAACGGCGCCACGCGGGCATGCACCGGCGTGATCTGCAGATGGTAGTGACTGAAGGTGTGGCGAAACGGCGCCCAGGTGTCCACCATCTCCGGCTCCAACCCGAACTCCCTGCGACAAAAGGCCGCCACGTCGGCGTCCGGGGGGCACTCCGGCAGGCTCCACAGCCCACCCCAGATACCGTGGGGCGGACGACGCTGCAGCAGCAGGCCCTGATCCGATTCCAGGAGCAGCATCCGCGTCTCGCGCCGGGGCAGGGTCTTTGCCGGCTTGGGCTCGGGAAACGCGGTTGGCGTGCCTCGGGCGTATGCCTGGCAGGCCGACTGCAGCGGGCAACGCGGGCAGTCTGGGCGTGCCCGGGTGCAGAGGGTGGCCCCCAGATCCATCATGGCCTGGTTGTAGTCGCCACACCGCGCCTCGGGCGTAAGCACCTCTGAGAGCTCCCACAACCGGTTCAGCACCGCAGTGCGGCCCGGCCAGCCCGGAATGGCCTGGTACCGGGCAAGCACGCGTTTCACGTTCCCATCCAGGATGGCGTGGCGCTGGCCCATGGACAGGGAAAGAATCGCCCCCGCCGTGGAGCGTCCGACACCCGGCAGGGACTGCCAGGCGGCGTGGTCTTCCGGAAAGCGTCCGTCGAACCGTTCCACGATCTCCTGGGCGGCCCGATGCAGGTTGCGGGCCCGAGCGTAGTATCCGAGCCCGGCCCAATGCTCCAGAACCGCGTCCTGATCGGCCACAGCCAGGCTTCCCACATCCGGGAAGCGCTGCATGAAACGCTGGAAATACGGAATAACCACGGCCACCTGGGTCTGCTGCAGCATCACCTCGGATACCCAGACCCGATACGGGCTGGCCGGCTGCTGCCAGGGCAGATCATGCCGGCCGTGCCGGTCAAACCAGTCCAGCACGGCGCGGCGGAAGCCCGCGGCTTCGTCCCGTTTGATGACGGCCATCAGCGGATGAGGCGGCGCAGTTCGTCCCTGGCCCGATCACGCACCTCGTCCTCGGCGCGGTCCCGCTCTTCCTCAGCGCGCTGTCTGGCGCGCTCCTCCTGTTCCCGCACGCGCTCGCGGGCGGCATCCTCCTGTTCCCGCGCACGCTGCCGAATCGCTTCTTCCTCGTCGCGCAACCGCTGACGCTGCTGGTCACTGAGCGCCGCCTGCAGGTCCAGGCTGATGCTCGGGCTCATGAGATCGCCCCGAAAACGCAGTGGGATCGGCAACCGCCGCAGATTATCCAGGGATTGGCCGCCCTGCCCCTCCAGTGTGCCCACCAGGTTGATGATCAGCCGGTAATCCACCGTCTGTTCCAGCAGATCCACCTCGCCGGAGCCGTTGATCCGGAATAGCGGGGACTGGGCGTTGAGATCGTCGTTGCGGATCTTGCCGCCATCGAACACCAGCGTTCCCACCAGTTCGGTGAAATCCGTTTCGCGGGCGTCAGGTTCTGAGGGAGCTGACTGCCCCTGCAGCCGCGCAGCGTTGGTCCGGATCATCTGGGCGATATTCAGTCCCTGCACAGAGCCTTCGGCAAAGCGGAACTGCGCCTGACCGGCCAGTGTACGCAGCACGGCATCCAACTCACGTCCACGCGCCGTCGCGTTGATGGTGACGTTGCCCGTGCCATGCAGCAGATCATCCCCCATCAGCTGTTCCACGATTTGCCGTGCCTGCACGCCGGTTATCCGTTCATCCACGCGGATCACGGCCTCGTCCTCACGGGCATCAACACGGATATCGCCCCGGTACTGGCCACCGTACAGATCAGCCCCTACGGGATGCACCCGCAACTGGCCGTCATCCGCCTGCACGGTGAAATGCACGTCTTCCAGCAGCAGCTCCATGATCACCAGCTCGCCGAGGCGGAAACTGCCATCCAGACGCAGGTCCCGGATCAACTCCACGGGGATCTCCACCGACTCGGCATCTTCCGCGTCTTCCGGCGCCGCGGCAGGCTCTGCCTCATCCTCGCCGGGCGGGGGCAGATAGCGGTCCGCATCCAGGCGGTCCCCCTCCAGGTTGAAGCCGATCATCGGGCGGGCGAAGTCCTCCACCGAGAGACCACCAGTGAAGGTGGTGTCGTCCAGGCGAAGCACCAGATCCTCAAGACTCACGCGCTCACCGGCGAAACTGAACGCTGCCTCCAGTCCGAAGTCGGTGAGCGCATCGTCGTCGGCCATCTCCGGCAGTTCCTGCTCCAGCCGCGCAAGCACCCGGCGCAGATCGGTGCCCGGAATTTCAAACCGGCCAGTTACCCGTGGGTCGCCGGTCAGCGCGGCCACATCGGCCTCTGCCTCCAGCCGCAACCCGGCCACGTCCAGTCGCACATCCCGCACCTGGGCGGAATCAGCATCCAGGTCCACATCCACCAGGGCCTGCATGCGCGCCCGCAGGCCGGAGTCCGGGAGACCTTCCGCGAACAGCTCCACCTCCAGGCGCCCCAGGTCCAGATGTACGCGGTTCAGCGCCTCATTAACCCGGGCCTTGGCACTGAGCCCGCCCTCCATGCGGGTTTCGTCATCCAGCGTGGCCACCCAGTCGGCATCCACCGGGACATCGCGATCCAAGGCCAGGGGACCGATGTAAATGTTCACCGGGCCCAATTCCTGCCGCGTGGCATCGCGCCGGTCCTCGTAAATCAGTTGCATGCGGGTGATCTCCACCCCGCCCAGCTCCCCGATGCGTACCGGCGGGGCCGAACGCTCACCCGGCGGCTCATCCTGGGGCTGCGGCGCCTCGTCAACCACGTCATCAGCGGATTCCGGCAGATCCAGTTCCCAATTGGCATCGCCCTGCTCGTTCACCACCAGATGCACCAGCAAGCCATCAAGCCGCACCACATCCATCACCACCTCGCGACGGAGCAGGGGCAGCAACTCCACCGCGATACCCACGCTGTCAATCTGGGCGAAGGGCTGATCCCCGAACCCTTCCCGGTTCTCAAACCGCGTGCGCCCGAGATCCAGGCCCAGCCAGGGGAAGAAGGAAAGCCGGATATCGCCCTCGATCACCAGTTCCTGCCCGGTGTTCTCTTTCACCAGCCGGCTGATGTCATCGCGGTAGTCGTTCGGGTCCACCAACACCAGGACAGCGGCAACCAGAGCCGCGATCAGCAGCACAAGCACCACGGCAGCAACGGCTAACCATTTGATAAATCGAATCATTGAGCGATTCCTTCAAAGCCGGAAATGCCTCCTATACTGAAGCATGACCGTCGGAAAAAAATACACAATGCACGCTTCAGCATGCGCCTCGACTTCCCCGTTTCAGGGGACGTGGTGTTGTTGACGTGCATCAACGCCCGTCGGGCGTCTTCATTGTATTGAAGACTCTATGACACGTCGCAACAAGAGGAGCAATCGAAAATACCGTTCGTTCCCAAAAACTGAAACCGTTCATCCTTGTAACAGGAGAGGCTTATGAGCGAATACTGCGTGGTTGTTGCCGAAGGGTCTCGCGCCCGCTTCTTCACCGTGGAACCGGCCGAAATTCCGGAAATGGAATCCGGGCCGAACCTGGTGGAGCACATGAGTCTGACGAATCCGGAACACCAGGCACGCGGCGAATCCATTTACGCCGACCTCAACTCTGGCCGCAACCGGACCGCCCATGGCCAGGGGCACGGATTCGATGATCATCGTGCGCAACATGATGCGGAGATGGAGCGCCGCTTCGCTCGCAATATCGCGCGCCATCTGAACGAGATGACCCGCGGCAATGGCACCCAACGCGTGGTACTTTGCGCCGAAAAGCAGATGCTGGGCTACCTGCGACCAAACCTGCAGGGGGCAATCCCGCCCGGCGTCGACGTCCACGAAATCCCCAAGGATCTGGCGAAACTCTCAGCGCGGCAGTTACATGACCGGCTTTCCAAGGAAGGCCATATCCCGCGCCGCAAGGGCCTAAAGGGCCATTGATCTCGCCTGACTGCTCCGGCCCAACAGGCCGGAGCAGTACCCCCGCCGATTGCACCCCAACGCCTGAATCCCCACCAACCCGGGCCACAACGGTCTACCGGGGATAACACCTTGCGGACAAGCATCACGCGCCGCAGCGCCCAGGCCCTGTCGCCGGCCTATTGGGAGGTGGGACAATAAACGCGAAAGCCCGGGCCGGCCAGGACCCGGGCCCTGTCATGACTGGAGCGGGTGATGGGAATCGAACCCACGTCATCAGCTTGGGAAGCTGAGGTTCTACCATTGAACTACACCCGCGTGCCCGGGTATTTTGCGATCAGGCCACTCACGTTGGCAAGCCCCGTCCCGTGCCTTTGCCGGTTTGGTGTAGAATTCGGCCCCGACAGGCGCATTGCTCCCATCGGAACAGGCAGACATGCAGATCACCGTAAACGGAAAGCCGACAGATGTACCGGATGCGGCCACCGCGGCCGACCTGGTGGAACAACTGGGTCTGGGTGGCAAGCGCATCGCCATGGAAGTGAACCGCGATATCGTGCCACGCAGCCAGTACCCGCAGCATCGCCTGCAGCCCGGCGACCACGTGGAGATTGTTCATGCCATCGGTGGCGGCTAGCCGCAGCCAATCGCTCCCATCCGCACGCAGCAACAGGACCAGCCCATGCACGACGAGCCGCTCATCATTGCCGGCCAGACCTACCGCTCCCGCCTGCTGGTGGGAACCGGCAAATACCGGGATCTGGACGAGACCGCCGCCGCCATCGAGATGTCCGGGGCAGAGATCGTCACCGTTGCCATCCGCCGCTCCAATATCGGCCAGGATCCGAATGAGCCGAATCTATTAGATGTGATCCCGCCGGAGCGCTACACCATTCTGCCCAACACGGCCGGCTGCTATACGGCGGACGACGCCGTGCGCACCTGCCGCCTGGCGCGGGAACTGCTGGACGGCCACAAGCTGGTGAAGCTGGAGGTGCTGGGGGACCAGCAGACCCTGTACCCGGAAATGCGCGAGACCTTCCGCGCCGCGGAGCAGCTGATTGCCGACGGCTTCGATGTGATGGTGTACATGACCGACGACCCCATCGCGGCAAAACAGCTGGAAGAGATGGGTTGCGTGGCGGTCATGCCGCTGGCGGCCCCCATCGGTTCGGGTCTCGGCATACAGAACCGCTACAACCTGCGCACCATCATCGAACAGGCCAATGTCCCGGTGCTGGTGGACGCCGGCGTGGGAACCGCATCCGACGCCGCCATCGCCATGGAACTGGGCTGTGACGGCGTGCTAATGAATACCGCCATCGCGGGCGCCGACAAGCCGGTGCTCATGGCGTCAGCCATGCGCAAAGCCATCGAAGCGGGCCGCGAGGCCTATCTGGCGGGGCGGATTCCACGGAAGCGTTTCGCCAGTGCCTCGTCTCCGGTGGATGGGACATTTTTCTGATGAGCGACAGCCGTCCAGCCCATCACCGCGCCGTTCGCAGCTTTGTGCGTCGCGAGGGTCGGCTCACCGAAGCCCAGCAGCGGGCGCTGGAGCAACTCCAGCAGCGCTGGGGCGTTGCATTCAGCGAGGAACCGCTGGACTTCGCCGCCGCCTTCGGCCGGGAGGCCCCTACTATCCTGGAAGTGGGTTTCGGTAACGGAGAATCCCTGGCGGCCATGGCCGCTGCCAGCCCCGAGACCAACTTCCTGGGCGTGGAGGTCCATCGCCCGGGGGTTGGCCGCCTGCTGAACTTGGTGGAGGAACAAGGGCTGCAGAATGTGCGGGTGATCTGCCACGACGCGGTGGAAGTGTTGCAGAAGCAGATTGCCGACGGCAGCCTGGACGGCCTTCAGCTTTACTTTCCCGACCCGTGGCCAAAAAAGCGTCACCACAAGCGGCGCATCGTACAGCCGGCATGGGTGGATCTGGTGGCACGCAAACTGCGGCCAGGCGGGCTGCTGCACATGGCCACCGATTGGGAAGACTACGCGCAGCACATGCTGGCGGTGATGGAAGCCAGCCCCGCCTTTGAAAACACCGCCGGGCCCGGGCAGTTCTCGCCCCATCAGGGGCACCGCCCGGAGACCAAGTTTGAACGCCGTGGACGGAGCAAAGGCCATGGCGTCTGGGATCTGATCTATCGCCGCCGGCACACCGGCGCCTGACATCACACAAGGGGGAGAATCGACAATGGAATACCGTCCGCTGGGCACCACCGGTCTTGAAGTCAGCGCCCTGTGCCTGGGCACCATGACCTGGGGGGAGCAGAACACCGAGGCCGAGGCCCACGAGCAGTTGGATTTCGCCGTGGACCAGGGCATCAACTTCATCGACACCGCCGAAATGTACCCGGTCCCCCCGAAGGCGGACACCCAGGGCCTGACCGAACAGTACATTGGCACCTGGCTCAAGGGACGCAGTAATCGCGACAAGCTGGTGCTGGCCACGAAGATTGCTGGCCCCGGCATGGATCATGTCCGCGACGGCAAATCCCGGTTCACCAAGGCCCAGCTGCATGAGGCGGTGGATGCCTCGCTGCAGCGCCTGCAAACGGATTACATCGATCTCTATCAGCTTCACTGGCCTGCGCGACGCACCAATTTCTTCGGCAAACTGGGATACAAGCCGTCCAGCAAGGACGACATCCTCACCACCTTCCAGGAGACCCTGGAAGGCCTGCAGGAACTGGTGGATGCGGGCAAGATCCGCCACGTGGGCCTCTCCAACGAAACACCCTGGGGCGTGATGCGGTTTCTTGCTACGGCGGAGCAGCAGGGCCTGCCCCGGGTGCAGTCCGTGCAGAACCCCTACAACCTGCTCAACCGCACCTATGAGGTGGGGCTGGCGGAAGTGAGCCACCGCGAGCAGTGCGGCCTGCTGGCCTACTCGCCGCTGGGCTTCGGTATGCTCACGGGGAAATACATGGATGACCAATGGCCGGAAAAAGGTCGCCTGACACTGTACAAGCGCTTCAGCCGCTATCTTAATGAACAGGGCAAGGCCGCCACCGCGGAGTACGTGACCCTGGCCCGCGAACACGGGCTGGACCCGGCCCAGATGGCGCTGGCTTTTGTCACCTCCCGGCCCTTCCTGACCAGCAACATCATCGGCGCAACGTCCATGGAACAGCTGCGCACCAATATCGCCAGCGCGGACCTGACGCTCAGTGACGAGGTGCTACAGGCGATTGAAGACATCCAGACCCGGATCCCCAACCCCTGCCCCTGATCCTGGAATGATCGCTGCCGACGGCACCACTCTGCCGTCGGCAGCCCACTTGATCGCACTCATTTGCCAGGCCCCGCTTCCGCTTCTATAACTGCCTGTAGGTCCGCTGAGTCCACCCCGGGTGGAGGAGGAGATAATGGGAAGGCAGTTCAGACCCGAGATCGGCGACTGGTACGAAACGCTCAATGGCGAGTTGTTTGAAGTTGTCGCGCTGGACGAGGACGACGGCACGGTGGAAATCCAGTACTTCGACGGATCGATCGAGGAACTGGATATGGACACCTGGCTGGAACTGGAGCTCATGGCTGCGGAGCCCCCGGAGGACTACAGCGGCTCTCTGGATCTGGCGCGGGAGGACTACAACATCGACGCCGAACAGGCCTACCGGTTTGACGCGATGAACCCGCTGGATGAGCTGGACCTGGAACCCTGACCGTGCGCAACCCGCGCCAGGTTACACGGCAATGGCGAGTACCAGGGCGATGCCTGCCGCCAGCACCACCGTAGTGCCTAACCAGAGCAGGCGCCAGCGGCGATACAGGCGACTGGATTCGCTGGCCGCTGATTCCGCACTGGCGGCGACCGCCTCGCGCACCACGGTCTCCAGACGCCGTTCCACGGCTTCATCCACCGCAGCCAACGCCACATCCCGAGCCCGTTCCTGCACCCACTCATCCAGCCGGTTTTTGAGCATCGGGACTGCATGCTCATTCACCGCGGCAATCACCTGCTCCCGGAACAGGGGCTCGTCTGCCAACGTTTGCAGAGCCTCGTTGAGCGCCTCGCGGCTCAGGGTGGCATAGTCCTGATGGTGCCCCGGCGCCGACTCTGCCCGCGCCTGTTCCACCGCCTCGCGGGCCACGGATTCAGCGGCAGCCCGAGCCACTCTCTCCACCACCGCGGCATCAGGCTCGGGCGCCGGAGGCACAGGCTGTTCCGCCAACAGCTCGCGCACCTTGGCTTCAGCTGCGTCCCGCGCGGCCTGTTCCGCAGCGGAAACCGCTGCGCTGGCGGCACGTTCCGCGGATTCAGTATCTTCCTGAACGGTTTCCCGGGCCGTCTCACGTACGCTGGCCTTCACTTCCTCAAGGCGTGCCTCCAGGCGGCGATCCGTCTGCTCCAGCTGCTGCAGCCATCGCTGTTCCGCCTCTGCCTGCAGGCCGCGCAGAACATCCTCTGCTATGCCGCGGGCCTGCTGGGCACTGAGTGCCGGTTCAGCGGATGCCGCTGCCGTGACCGTCGGATGCCGTGCGTCCGCTCCTGCCGGGGCTGGCGGCTGTGCGGGTTCCGGGGTCTGGGCTGTCTGTCCGGTTTCGTCACCGCTGGCCACCGGCCGCAGCCTGGCGGTGCGCAGCTCGGCCAGCACGGCGTCCAGGCCTTCGTCGCTGGTGGGCTTCACCAGAAATCCGGCAATCCCCAGTTCGCGGGCTCGCTGCCGGTCTTCCGGGCTGTCCTGCGAGGTGTACATCACCATGGGGAGAGCGTCGCCGCCGGGGATGCGGCGGATGGCCTCGGCGGCCTGGAAGCCGTCCATATCCGGCATCATGTAGTCGATGAACACCACATCGGGGAACGTCTGCGACAGGTAATCCAGCGCCTCGCCGCCGCAGTCCGCGGTGTCCACATCCAGTCCGCGCCGGGTCAACAGCTTGGACAGCGCCACACGCGCCAGCCGCGAATCATCTACCACCAGGGCCCTGCTGATTTCCATGTAACCCTCCGATCCGGCCTTGCCTGCCTGGTTTCAGGAGCACTATTCCATGGCATAACACCACATGCTGCGCCCCGGTTCACACTCTGCATTGTCTCCATCCTGCCCGGCCATGTCATGCTAGTGGCGGACACGGTGCCGCTGACATGGTGGCACAGCCAGCTGAGAAGCGAGAACAACAACGGAGATTCCGCATCATGAATCTTGAGAAAGTGGTATTCGGTTTTTTCATTCTGCTGGCACTGACACTGAACTTCGGTTTTTTCATTGGCGAGATCGACAACCCGGATCATCACAATGTGTACGAGCTGTTCGCCGCCATCGTGGTGAGCCTGATCGCCACCGTGATGAAATTCGGCGAACGTACCCAGATCGGTGCTGTGCTCCTGGCGGCCAGCCTGGTGGCTGATCTGCAGTTGATCGCGGCCGCCGTGGTCTGGGCGGTGGCGCTCCACGTCACCGATGTGGGCCTGACGCCGGCGGTGATGGCCAGCATCGTTTCCCTGTCCGGCGGCGCGCTGCTGGCAAATCTGATCTCCGCCGTCCTGCTCACGGTGGAAACCGTCAGCATTCAGCAGCGGTAGGTCGCGCCATGCGCTCCGTGATCCCCGTTGTTCTGCGCCGCATGCGTGCGCCACTGATCGTGCTGGTCAGCGCCTACAGTATCGCGGTCCTGGGGTTCACCCTCGTCCCGGGCGTCGACGATCAGGGCGAACCCTGGCGCATGAGCTTCTTCGAGGCCTTTTATGTGGTGAGCTACACCGGCAGCACCATCGGGTTCGGTGAGGTTCCCTACGACTTCTCCGGCGGCCAGCGCCTGTGGACCATCTTCAGCATCTACCTGACGGTCATCGCCTGGCTCTACTCCATCGGCACCATCATTTCCCTGATCCAGGATCCGACTTTCCGCCAGACGGTCGTTCGCAGCCAGTTGCAGCGCAGCTTGAGGCAGATTGATGACACCTTCTTTCTGATCTGCGGCTACGGCGATTCCGGCCGTCTGCTAGTGCGGTCACTCACTGAACGGGGTCGCCGCGTGGTGGTTATGGACGCCAGCCAGGCCAACATTGATGAACTGAGCTTCAAGGGAATCGGCGCCTACGTCCCCGGCTTCTGCCTGGACGCCCTCATCCCCGATAACCTGATCACCGCAGGCCTCCAGAACCGCCACTGCAGCAGCGTGCTCGCCGTCACCGACGATGACCACACCAACCTCAAGATCGCCATCACCGCCAAACTGCTGAACCCGAGCGTCAAGGTGTACTGCCGTGCGGAAACCCGGGAGGCCCTGAACAACATGGCCTCCTTCGGGACCAATGCGGTGGTCAACCCCTACGATAACTTTGCCCAGCGGCTTGGCCTGGCCATTCGCGAACCGGACACACACCGCGTTTACGACTGGTTATCCACCCTTCCCAACGTCGAGTTGCCGGAGCGCAAGCAACCGCCCCGGGGACGCTGGATCATCTGCAGTTACGGGCGCATGGGAAAAGCGCTGCATGCGGCACTGGAAGCCGAGGGCATCGACGTCGTGATCGTGGACGAGCACCCGGAGGCCAACGACTGCCCGCCGGGCACGGTTGCCGGCAAGGGCACGGAGGCCCGCACACTGCGCGAGGCCGGAATCCACCAGGCAACTGCCGTGGTGGCCGGCAGCCAGGACGATGCGGACAATCTCTCCATCATCATGACCGCCCGGGAACTCAACCCGGACGCCTACATGGTGGCCCGTCAGAACCGCCTACATAACAAGGCGTTGTTCCGGGAGGCCGAGGTGGACCTGGTGATGGAGCCCAGCTACATCATCGCGAGCAAAATGCTCTCGCTGATCGGTTCACCATTGTTGGCGGAGTTCCTCACCGAGGCGGAACGCCAGGACAACGCCTGGAACCGCGCCCTGGCCGAGCGCATA
>SLCE01000127.1 GCA_007125985.1 Ectothiorhodospiraceae bacterium
AGCGCGAGTCGACCAGCCGGGTGTCGTAGCGCGCCCGGGTTCGATGGGCACAGTGCGGGCACAGCAGCGCCCTGCGACGCAGCGCCACAGAGAACCGCCGCGCCAGCACCAGCTTCTCCTGCAATACCTGACTCATCCAGGCCTCATAGCGCCTGGCGCCCCCGTCATCCTCTTTGGCCCGACGCATGGCGATGGCGGCGTACTGCAGCAACTGATCCGGCGTCTGACCATCCTCGGGATAGCGCGTAATGCCGATACTGACATCCAGCTCCACACGCTGATCCGACAAGTCCAGGGGCTGTGCCACCAAAGCTTCCAGCGATTGCGCAAGCGCCAGGGCCTCCGCCTCGCTACGAGCGTCGGCAATCACCAGAAACTCGTCACCGCCCAGCCGGGAGACGAAAACGCCTTGCCCGCGTAATGCGCGGAACCGCTCACCGATGGTGATCAGCGCCTGATCACCCATGTCATGCCCCAGGCTGCTGTTCACTTCCTTGAAACGGTTCAGGTTCAACAGCAGCAGATAGACGGGCACATCAATCCGGGATGCCCGCTCAATATGTTCCGCCAGGCGCTCCAGCCCGTGCACGCGGTTCGGCAAGCCGGTCACGGAATCGAAATAAGCCAGTTGATGAATCCGGGCCTCGTCGCGTTTGCGACTGGTGATATCTGTTCCGATCTGCAAAATGCGGCGTCCGCCGTATGCGTCCCCCGGGGCGGCTGACCAGCGGCTGTACATGATCAGGGCCTGCCCTTCAGCGCCTATCACCTGAATCTCACCGCTCCACTCCCCGGTGGCTTCCAACGTCTGACGGGCCCGCAGAAAGTGGCTGTAATCCATACCCAACAGGTCCGATACATTCCTGTTGCGGGCCTCGGTTGCCGGACGCCCATAAGTGCGTTCTGCACCCCGGTTCCAGTAAAGCACTTCACCCTGCCAATCAGTGAGCAGAATGGCGTCCTGCGTGAGTTCCAGTAGGGCCGCCTGCTCCCGCGCCTGCTGTTCGCTCTGCTGGCGCTCCAATTCCGCCGCCGCACGCACGGCGAAGAGCTGCAGAGTGGAGGCCGCAAGCTCGACATCCTCAATTGGGCGGCGAAACAGGGCATACATGAACCCCAGAGCCTCACCTGTTGCCGACTCCAGGCGCTGGCCGATGTAGCCCCGTGCCTGAAGTTCTTTCAACGGCTCATCTTTAGGGAACAAGGCAGCTACACCGTCGGTATACACACATGCCGGCTGATTCCAGGCGTTTTCACAGGGCGTTCCATCGAGGGAATAGGTGTAGTTCTCGATACTCTCGCCATCCACCACGGCATGCACTGTCCGGGCTGAGGCAGTGCCGTCTTCGGCATCAACCACGCGTGCAACTCCCACCGCATCCGCCTCCAGCGTGTCGGACATTGAATGAGCCAGTACCTGAAAAAAATCATCGCCCGCCCGCGCAGAAAGTGCGGCCGCGACTGACACCACGGCATTCTGCAAGCGCGCTTCCCGCTGGCGGCTACGCCGGGTGCTGATCCCATACGCGAGATCATTGGCCAATTCCTGCAGCAATTCCCGCTCCGCGGAAGGCAAATCGAGCACATCCGGGGTAAAGAACACCAGCACCCCGATACTGATCTCATCATCCAGCAACGGAATGCACACGCACCCCCTATAGCCGCGTAGTCGTGCTGCCTCCCGCCACGGTTGGAAGCTGGGCTCTTCCAGTACGTCGTCGACGAAAACGGAGACCCGCTCACGCACGGCGCGGCCGGCCGGGCCACGCCCGTAAACACTGGCCTCAGACCAACTATATTGATTATTGAACACGTATCCGGCGTCATGACCGGAGACCGCCACCGGACGAAGTGTGCACTCCGCATCATGCTCCGCATAGCCCGCCCAGGCCATGAGGTAGCCTCCGATATCCACCGCCACGTCGCACACCGCCTGCAACAGCCGGTTCTCGTCCTCGGCCCGGATCAGTGCCTCGTTACAGCGACTGAGCATGCGCAGGGCACGATTGGTTTGCTGCAATTCGGAACGGGCGCGGTCATGACCAATGGCCACTGCCACCAGATGCGTCGCCCGCTGGATCAATGCCTGCTCACTGGTTCGAGGCGTTTGCGGAACTCGGTAGTAAAGCGCAAAGGTAGCCAGTACCGCGCCGTCAGCATCGAGCACAGGTGTGGACCAGCAAGCCCGCAGCCCATGCTCCTGCGCCAACTCCCGGAAATCATCCCAAAGTGGATCGGTGTCAATATCCTCAACAATCACCTGGCGGCGACGGGCAGCCGCTGTGCCGCAGCTGCCGGCGCCGTCACGGATGCGCAGCCCGTCAATCGCGGCATTATATGCATCGGGAAGGTTTGGTGCTGCGCCATGCTCCAGGTGGTGACCGTCGGCGGAGACCAGCAAAGCCGACGACCGGGCATCTGGCAAGATACGGTCAATGGCCCGGGTTAGCGCCTGGAGAATCTCCCGGAGAGCGCCGCCGGACGCAATCTGCTCCAGAATCTCAGACTCTGCGAGGGCCCAGCTAAGCCGGGAAAGGCTGGGGGTAAGCACTTCCGAGCGAGGATGAGACGCCATACCTGCAATGCCTGTGGGGGATTCCGGAAAACCACCTCAGCCGTCATCCTGACCACGTTCCCTGTGATGTCGATATCCAGACTAAATGCCACACGGCGCTGACTCAAGCCACGGCTGGCGTCCACGTCCCTGGAAATCCAGTAGGCGACAACCACCCCTGAGTGGTCCGCAGATTACCACAGGACAACCCGCAGCGCACCGGGTATCCCGCTTCGCCCGGAGTGGTTGACGAGCATCCGCTAATCTGTAGAATACGCGCCATCACTTCCCCGGTAGCTCAGTTGGTAGAGCAAGTGACTGTTAATCACTGGGTCGGCGGTTCGAGCCCGTCCCGGGGAGCCAGATAA
>SLCE01000237.1 GCA_007125985.1 Ectothiorhodospiraceae bacterium
ATTCAAGTCGATACGGCCGAAGTCACGCACGTCACGCACCGTATGTCCGGCCACCCGCATTGTGCCGGGATGGGTATTCAACTCCGTATCCGGTCGGTAGTCACCACTTTCCAGCGCAGCGGCAACGGTAAAGGGTTTGATGGTGGACCCGGGCTCATAGGCATCGGTCAGGGCCCGGTTTCGATGCACCCCGCCAGCCATCTGGCGGCGGTTATTGGGGTTAAAGGCCGGCTGGTTGACCATGGCCAGCACTTCGCCAGTACTGGAGTCCAGCAGCACCAGGGAGCCTCCCCGGGCCCGGTTAGTGGTCACCGCCCGTTTCAGCTCTCGGTACGCCACGTACTGCAGACGGCGATCAATGCTCAGCGCCAGGTCGCGCCCCGGCCGAGGCTCCCGGATTTGTTCCACATCCCCGATGACCCGCCCATGGCGATCACGCATGACCCGCTTGGCCCCCGGCTGCCCGCGCAACCAACTCTCGTAGGCCAACTCCAGGCCTTCCAGGCCGACGTCATCAATATCAGTGAAACCGATGAGATGACCGGCCACTTCACCGGCCGGGTAAAAACGGCGGTATTCACGCTGCACTGCAACGCCGGGCAAACCGAGTTGCAGCGCCTGTCCCGCCATTTCCGGGGAGACGTGGCGACGCAGATAGACGAACTCCCGCCCGGACCTTTCCTGCAGACGTTGCGCCAGCGCGCGGGCATCCAGATCCAAGGCGCCGGCGAGATCCGGGAGGCGGTCTGCAGCCTCCAGAAGATTTCCGGGATGCGCCCATACCGAATCCACCGGTGTACTGATAGCCAGGGGCTCTCCGGTGCGATCCGTGAGCATACCCCGGTGGGCCGGCATGGTCATTGTGCGCAGATGACGCGCATCCCCCTGGGTCTGGAGGAACTCCTTGTGCACGAACTGCAGATCCACCGCACGCCAGAGAATCCCGGTCGCCAGGCAGGCGAACACCACCAGCACCAGCAGGTAGCGCCAGCCGATCAGCGACTCGGATTCTCTGTGCCGCTCGCGTTCCACGTCATCGTCCCCGTTCTATCAGCCGTATCAACGAAGCGTATGCACTTCGCCACGACCAGGCAGCTTCATATCCAGTTCGTCTGTCGCCACGCGCTCCACTCGCCCGTGGGTGGCCCAGGCCGCCTGCTCCAACTGCAACATGCCCCACTCCGCATCCAGTGCATCCCGGGTGTGGTTTTCCTGCTCCAGCAGGGAAAACAGGCGCCGGCTTTCATGCTTGCTGTAAACCACTGCCACCGCGCTGCCGGCCACCAATACGGACAACGCCAGCGCCACCATGGCCCGGGCCGTCATGGCAATTTCTCCGCAATGCGCAACACCGCGCTGCGGGAACGCGGGTTCTGTTGCTGTTCCTGCTCTGCCGCCCGCACGGCTTTGCCGATCGGGCGCATTTTCGGCCGCAGCCCCTCCGGTATCACCGGAATTTCCGGCGGCAGGTCCCGGCGCCCGGCCGCATCCCGGATAAAACGCTTGACCATGCGGTCCTCCAGCGAGTGGAAGCTGATAATCGCCAACCGCCCGCCGGGGGCGAGCCAGTCATAGACCCCTGCCAGGAACCGCTCCAGCGCATCCAACTCACCGTTCACGGCAATACGGATAGCCTGGAACGTGCGGGTGGCCGGGTGCTTGTGCCGCTCTTTGGCCGGCATCGCCGCAGCCACCAGATCCGCCAGCTCATGGGTGGTAGCCGGAGCCGCGCCCTGCTCTCGGGCACGCATCAGTGCCCGCGCAATCCGGCGTGCAAACCGTTCCTCGCCATAGACGCGCAGCACCCGGACCAATTCGCTCTCGCCGACCTGTTGCAACCACTGCGCGGCGGACAGACCGGAACCCGGATCCATCCGCATATCCAGTGGACCGTCACGTAAAAAACTGAAACCGCGCTCTGCGCGGTCCAATTGAGGGGACGACACACCGAGATCCAGCAGAATGCCGTCAACCCGGCCTTCCAGCCCGGCCTCCTTCAACCAGCCGCCGATATCGGCGAACGACCCCCGATAGAATCTGCAGCGGGAATCCCCACCAAACCGGGCCCGGGCCTCCGCCTCTGCATCGGGATCACGGTCCACCAACCACAAGCGACCATCGACGCCGAGCCTTTCACGCAGGGCCGCCGCATGACCACCGCGACCGAAAGTGCCATCGATGTAGAAGCCGTCGCTGCGCACCTTGAGCCCCTCCAGCGCCTCAGCCAGCAGTACCGGCTGATGCTGCCCCCCGTTGATGTCTTCCCGGCTCACAGAGACAAGGACTCCAGCTCTTCGGACAACTCGAAATCCTCTGCCGCCTCCTGAAGCCACTGATCACAACGCTCGGACCAGGTGGCCTCATCCCAGAGCTCGAACTTATTACCCTGCCCCGTGAGCACAATCTTTTTGTCCAGCGAGGCGAACTCACGCAAAGGATTGGACAGCAGAATCCGCCCGGCACCATCCAGCTGCACCTCAGTGGCATGCCCCATCAGCAGGCGCTGCAGGCGGCGCGTCTGCGGTTTCAGGCTCGGCAACCGGATTAGCTTCTGCTCGATCTGCTCCCATTCCGGCATCGGGTACACAAGAAGACAGCGGTCAGGGTCAACCGTCACCACGATCTGGCCGTCACAGAGCTCCATAAGCTTCTCCCGATAGCGGGAGGGGAAGCTCATGCGCCCCTTAGCGTCCAGATTGAGATGTGTGACACCCCGAAACACGATTTACCCCTGCGCCCCCTGATGAACCATTTTTTTCCACTTTGTCCCACCTCGTCACACTATAGGTAGCTCAGGAAAGTCTTGTCAAGCGAAACGACAGCAATTCTTGCTTGCACAACAAGAACTTACGAAAACCTTCCGTGTCGTTGTCGAACGACAGCGTTCTGAAAAAATGATCCGTCTGGAAATCAGCGGTTTAGGCGGGCTTTCTAATATAGAAGTCACACGAACTGGAACGACAGGTCATTGCAACCCATCAGGTACGGCCAACGGGGCAAAGAACGACAATGCTGGGAGTCTTCATGGAAAGCCGCCGGGCCGTTGGCCCGGCGTCCATAAATCAAGGGAGCCGGCCGATAAGCCGGGTTCTGTCGAGGACAGCCATTCATCTGCGACGCGCGTCACCGCACGCCTGTAGCGACCTACCCGGGAGCGACGCGGGCCACGCCAATGCTCCCCTATTTGGTCTTGCTCCGGGTGGGGTTTACCGTGCCGCGAACTGTTGCCAGTCGCGCGGTGCGCTCTTACCGCACCTTTTCACCCTTACCTGTACCCCGAAGGGCCATCGGCGGTTCGTTTTCTGTGGCACTTTCCGTAGGCTCACACCTCCCAGGCGTTACCTGGCACCCTGCCCTGTGGAGCCCGGACTTTCCTCCGCCGGCTAACCGGCAGCGACTGTCTGGCCGACTCCGCGGCGGAGTGTAGCAGACCCCGGCCCCGGGGTAATGCAGTCCATTCCATCACCGCTCATCCTTCATCTCGAGGGCTTGCTGGTACAGGCGATTCTTGGGCTGTCCCGTGATGCGCGCCGCCAGCGCGGCGGCCTGCTTCACCGGCACCTCATCCAACAGCACCCGCAGCACGGCCGCGGCATCCAGCGACACCTGATCGTCATGGCGCGGTGGCGCGCCCTCAACAACCAGGGTGAACTCACCCCGCTGCTGGTTCGGATCCTCTCGCACCCGTGCCAGCACCTCCTCCACAGAACCGCGCAGCAGGGTTTCGTGGCGCTTGGTCAGTTCCCGGGCCACCAACACCAGACGCTCTCCACCAAACACACGGCACAGATCCTCGAGACAGGCCAGGATGCGATGGCTCGACTCCAACAGCACCAGCGTGGCGGATTCGTCAACCAGCGCGTCCAGCATGGCGCGGCGCTGCCCCTGTTTCGCCGGAGGAAAGCCCTGGAACAGGAAACGATCCGTGGGCAAACCGGCCACCGACAGCGCGGCCAACAGGCTGCTTGGCCCCGGGACAGGCGACACCCGCACTGCTGCCTCGTGCGCGGCACGCACCAGACGGTAGCCTGGATCACTGACGAGCGGTGTTCCCGCATCGCTGACCAAGGCAATCGAATCCCCGGACAGCAGCCGCTCGACCAAGGTGGGCACCCGCCCCTGCTCATTATGTTCGTGAAGGCTGACCATGGGTTGACGCAGACCGAGATGATCAAGCAGCACGCCGGTGCGCCGGGTGTCCTCCGCCGCAACCAGTGCCACCTCGCCCAGGACTTCGGCCGCCCGAGCGCTCAGATCCCCCAGATTGCCAATCGGGGTCGCCACCACATACAGCGTGCCTGCGTCCGGCAACACCTTTCTCCTGCGAAATGGAAGTTGATACACTGCCAGCGTCCGCGGAACTGCCCCGCATGCAACACGGACCCGGATCCCATGCCAGAGGCATTACCCTATCGCCTTCTCCGGCTGCTGACCATGGCGGCCCTTGTTCTACTGCTGACGGCGTGTGCCGTCCGGCCGCCCGAGCCCGAATACCCGGAAGATGTTGTCGCTGCGCGCGAGGCCGCGGCCGCCGGTGAACTGGGGGCCGCGGCGGAACTGTACCTCCGCGCGGCAGATCAGGAGGAACCGCCGGATGCGCTGATCTACCGCTTGCAAGCAGCCGACCTCTACGTGCAGCTGCAGGATCCGGAGCGGGCTCGGGAGTTGCTCCGGGCGGTGGCGACGGATGAACAGCCAGATGAGGTGCTTGACTGGCATGCCGCCGTGGCGGCGGGCCTGGCCCTGCTGGACGATAACCCGGAACGCGCACTTCAGGACGTCGAGGCACGATTGCCCAGCGAATCCCCGGCGCTGGCCCGCCTCCTGGAGCTGAAGGCTGACGCGGAGTATGCGCTTGGACATCTGCTGGCCAGCGTTGAGACACGGGTGTCACTGGATGAAGCCCTGGTTTCGCCCGAGGCGCGCACCGACAACCGTGAACGTATCTGGACACTGCTCACGGACATCCCGCTCGCGGAATTGCGTGCCATCTTCCCGCCCGCGCCGGATATGTTCGGCGCATGGGTGGAGCTGGCCTTCCTGATACGCAGCCAGCACCTGGACCCGCCGGTACTTCAGGAATCCCTGCGCCTGTGGCACGAACGCTACCCTGACCACCCCGCAGACCGTGCCATGGTGGAGCGTTTGGTGGAGGGTTACGCGGAGGACCAGCGTTACCCCGGACATATCGCCGTCCTGCTCCCCATCACCGGCCCACTGAGCGATGCCGCACAGGCAATCCGGGATGGTGTTCTTGCCGCCCACTATGCCAGCCCGGCTCCCCGCCCCATGATTCGCTTCCACGACGTGGGCGACGAAGGCCGGGACCCGTGGGCGGCCTATATGGAAGCGGTGAACGACGGCGCCGAGCTGGTCATCGGGCCGTTGACCCGGGACGCCGTGGAGGTATTCGCGGATCAACGCAATCTGCCTGTGCCCATGCTGGCGCTCAACGGCATTGCCGAATACAAACGCCCGCCATCCGGGCTCTACCGTTTTGGCCTGTTGCCGGAGGACGATGCGCGCTCGGCGGCCCGGCAGGCTTATGCCGCCGGCATGCGGCATGCCGTGGTGCTGACCCCCTCAAGTGATTGGGGTCAACGCGTTGCCGGCGCGTTCCGGGACGCCTTTGAAGATGCGGGCGGCATGGTGCTGGCGGCCAGCACGTTCAGTTCCGATGCCCGGGACTTCGCCAGCCCCATCCGGCGCCTCCTGGGCCTGGACCTGAGTGAGCAACGCAACCGACAACTCCGCAGCGTCACCGGCCGTAACATGGAATTCGAGCCGCGGCGGCGCCAGGACGTGGATGTGATCTTCCTCGGCGCGTTTCCCAGCCAGGCCCGGCTGATCCGGCCGCAGCTGCGGTTCCATCACGCCATCGGGGTTCCGGTGGTCGCCACCTCGCATGTCTACGAAGGCCGTATCGGAGAGGCGGATTCGGACCTGACCGGCATCATGTTCGCTGAAACCCCGTGGATGCTGGATCTTAACGTTCCCGATCCCGACCGGCAGCAGTTATCCCGCACACTGGGCTTGAACGGCGAAGGCCGCGATACCCGGCTTTATGCGCTCGGGCTGGACGCATACCGCCTGGTGCCGCAACTGGCAACGCTGCGCAACAACCCGGATCACACTATTCCCGGCGCTACCGGCGTACTGCGTGTGGATGCGACCGGCCAGGTACTCCGGGAGCTTCCCCTTGGGATAATCGAGCGACGAGGCGTGCGCCCCTTGGAGGACAACAGCCAGTAATGAACACTCGTCGGCGCAAGGGAATGCTGGCGCGCGACCGGGGTTACCGGGAAGAGCAGGTTGCGTGCGCTTATCTGGAACAGCAGGGGCTGCGGCTTGTGGGCAGCAATGTCCGCAATCGCTTCGGTGAACTGGATCTCATCATGCAGGAGGGCAACTGCCTGGTCTTCGTGGAGGTCCGGTTCCGCAGCCGCGAGGAATGGGGCGGCGCGCTGGCCAGCGTCACCCCGAAAAAACAACGGCGCCTGGTGCGTGCCGCACAGCACCACCTGCAGCGACAACCCTGGCCAGGTCCGTGCCGCATTGATGTGGTGGCACTGGACCCGAATGGGACGGTGGACTGGATCCGGAACGCGATTGAGGCGGACTGATCGGGCTGGCCAACCGACAGCAATGGCACCAACGAGGACTCACAGCTCTATGGACTCCACTGACCGGGTCATCCGGCACTTTCATGAAAGCATCCACACCAAGCAGAAAGCCATGGACCAGTTGGCACCGCACATCGTAGAGGCGGCAGGAATCATGGTGGCGGCCCTGGCCAATGATGGCAAGATTCTCAGCTGCGGCAACGGTGGTTCAGCCGGCGATGCCCAGCATTTTTCTTCCGAACTGCTCAACCGTTTTGAGATGGAACGCCCCAGTTTGCCGGCCGTGGCGCTCACCACCGACAGCTCCACCATCACGTCAATCGCCAATGACTACAGCTATGCGGAGATATTCTCCAAGCAGGTGCGCGCGTTGGGGCAGGCGGGCGACGTGCTGCTGGCCATCAGCACCAGCGGAAACTCAGGAAACGTGGTGGCGGCGTTGCAGGCGGCTCATGAACGCGGCATGCCGGTCATTGCGCTGACCGGTAAAGACGGGGGCGCCATGGCAGAGTTCTATCAGGCAGGCGATGTGGAGATCCGCGTGCCCGCAACGGTCACCGCACGCATCCAGGAGGTCCACCTGCTTGTCATCCACTGCCTGTGCGACCTGATCGACAACACCCTGTTCGGCAGCAAGTAGCCATGCGCAAGCGCTGTTGGCCGCTTCCGGCATTGTTGCTCCTCGCCATCCTCATACTGACCGGATGCGCAACCTCGGGCGCACCCGAATCAGAGGCCGGCATGAGCACCGCAACCGGCCGCTCCTTCGGTGATCTCATCAGTGACCAGCGTTTGCGCAACCGGATTCAGGCACAGGTATTACAGGACGAGGAACTGCTGCATGACAGTAACATCACGGTGACGGTGTTTAACCACGTGGTGCTGCTCACCGGTGAGGTGCCGGATGCGGCCGCCGGCCAGCGGCTAGCCGCTCACGCCAGAGATCAGGATGAAGCGCGGGTGGTTTATAACGAGCTGATGATCGCGCCACTCAGCTCCGTGATGTCCCGAAGCCGCGACCGGATGATCCGTAACAGCGCGCAATCGCGCATCCGCCGTCTGCAAGAACCCGAGGGTCTGGACCCCGACCGTGTGCGCGTGGTGGTGGAGCGACAGCGCCTCTACCTGCTTGGCCAGGTGAGTCGCGACGAGGCGGAGGCCATCACCGAAACCGTCCGCCGTATCAGCGGGGTCCGCGAAGTGGTAAGGATGTTCGAATACGGCGACTGACGCGACGCCTACTTCACGACACGCAGCTGCGGCTTGCCCTTGCCGTCGCCGCTATCCGGGCCACCATTGCTATCGCCCCCACCCGGCGGTGGCTGCTGATCATCACCGTCGCTGAATAGCATGCCCTGGCCATTCTCCCGGGCGTAGATCGCCAGCACCGCATGCACCGGCACGCGCACGTCAAAAGCACGGCCACCGAAGCGGCCGCTGAACAGAATGTCTTCCTGCCCCAGGTCCAGGTGGCGCACGGCCCGCGGCGAGATATTCAGGACCAGACGCCCGTTGTCGGCATATTCCATGGGCGCCTGCAGTTCCTCATTCGCCGCATCCACCAGCAGATAAGGGGTCAACCCGTTGTCCACAATCCAGTCGTAAAGGGCGCGAACCAGGTAGGGTCTGCTTGAGGTCATCGTAACCGACATGATGACTCCGCTTCGTAGACAGCCCGGGGCGCCATCATACGTCCAAAGCCCCGGGGAGAAGATTGGTTCAGCCGCGCATGGTCCGCTCGGCCTCGGTCAGACTCTGTTGGAACGAGTCCCGCGCAAACAGCCGATCACAGTATTCCTGCACAGCCGGCGCCTGATCTCTCAGGTCCACCCCATAGCGCGGCAGGCGCCACAGCAGGGGGGCCAGCGCACAATCCATGACGGAAAGCTCTTCGCTGAGGAAAAACTCTGCCTGGTGGAACAACTCGTCACTGGCAATCAGGCTCTCACGCAACGCCTTGCGGGCCTTGTCAGCCACGCCCTTGGTGCCATTCTCCAGATCCCCCAGCAAGCCATACCAGTCCTGCTCGATCCGGTACAGGGCCAGCCGCGCCTTGGCACGGGAGACCGGATCCACCGGCATCAGGGGCGGATGCGGAAAGCGCTCATCCAAATACTCGATGATGATGCGCGAGTCATACAGGGCCAGATCCCGATCCACCAACGTGGGCACGGTTCCGTAGGGATTTAGATCCGCCAGGTCTTCCGCCTGCCGGTCACTCTCCAGCAGATGGACATCGGCGGAAATCCCCTTCTCCGCCAGTACGAACCGCACACGATGGCAGTACGGGCAAGTGGCCCCGGAAAACAGGGTCATCACGGAACGTTTGTTCACGGCCGCCATCAGGGGCTCCCTCGGTAAAACGGATCAAGATGTGGGGAAGCAAAAATGCTTCCCCACGCCTTGCCGATCAATGCACGTCTTTCCAGTACTCGCGCTTCAACAGGTAGGCGACGATCAGGAAAATGAACAGGAAGATGAGCACGCGGACACCCAAGCGTTCGCGCTCCGCCTTCACCGGCTCGGCCATGTAATCCATGAAATTGGTCAGATCGCGCATGGCTCCCCGGAACTCGGCGGGACTCACTTTCCCGTTGGTGGCCTCTTCCACGCCCACCACGACCATACGGCCGTCGCGCTCCTCGTAGCGGGGCTCGGGGAGGCCTTGCATGACTTCCAGGACGTGGGGCATGGACACGCCGGAAACCACCGTATTGTTGACGCCGAATGGCTGGTCGTCATCTCGGTAGAAACCGGTCAGAAAGCGGTAAACCCGGTCCGGCCCATGGCGGCGCGCATAGAGCGTAAGGTCCGGCGCCGGGGCACCGAACCACTGTTCCGCATCGGACTGGCTCATGACGTTGGTCATCACGTCATGAACCTGGGTCCCCGGCTTGAAGATCAGGTACTTTTCGACCAGATCCTCATCCAGCCCCAGATCCTGACCAATGCGGTTGTAGCGCATCAGACTGGCTTCATGACAGGCCATGCAGTAGTTGGCGAACAGCATGGCGCCACGCTGCAGGGACTGCTTGTCGTGCGGGTCCACATCCACACTGGCGGAGACGCTGTTCGCCGGCAGCGCCACAAGCAAACCGGGAACCAGGGCAAGTGTCAACGTCAGAAGAAATTTTCTCATTTCATTGTCACCCTTTCCGGAACCGGCTTGGTTCGCTCCAGCCCGAACGCAGTGTAGATGAATAGGAAAGCGAAATAGCCAAAGTAAATGACGGTGCCGACCCGGCTCAGGAGCGTGTTCAGCCCGGTGGCCGGCTGCGTGCCCAGGTAGGTGAGCAGCACAAAGCCGATGGCAAACAGGCCCAGTGCGATCTTGAACGACAGACCCCGGTAACGGATCGAACGGACGCGACCACGGTCCAGCCAGGGCAGGAAGAACAGGATCACGATCGCCGCACCCATGGCCACCACGCCGCCGAAGGTATCGGGAATGGCGCGCAGGATTGCGTAGTACGGCGCAAAGTACCACACCGGCGCGATATGGTCCGGCGTAACCAGCGGGTTCGCCGGCTCGAAGTTCGGCGGTTCAATGAACAGGCCGAAGAAATCCGGCATGAAGAACACGACGATGGAGAAGAAAATCAGGAACACCGCCACACCGAACAGGTCTTTCACGGTGTAGTACGGGTGGAACGGAATACCATCCTTCGGGTTACCGTCTTCACCTTTGTCCTTCTTGATCTCCACGCCGTCGGGGTTGTTGGAACCCACTTCATGCAGCGCCAGGATGTGGGCGACCACCAGGAAGATGATGGCCAACGGCACCGCCACCACATGCAGGGCGAAGAAGCGGTTCAGCGTGATCTCGGAGATGATGAAATCACCGCGGATCCACATGGCCAGATCGGGGCCGATAACCGGCACCGCGGCAAACAGGTTGATGATCACCTGCGCACCCCAGTAGGACATCTGCCCCCAGGGCAGCATGTAACCCATGAAGGCCTCGGCCATCAGCGCCACCAGAATCAGGCAGCCGAAAATCCACAGCAGTTCACGCGGCTTCTGGTAAGAGCCGTACATCAGCGCGCGGAACATGTGCAGATACACAACCACGAAGAACGCGGAAGCGCCCGTGGTGTGGATATAACGGATCAGCCAGCCCCACTCCACGTCGCGCATGATGTACTCGACGGAGGTAAAGGCCTCGGCGCCCGAAGGCACATAGTTCATGGTCAGCCAGATGCCGGATAGGATCTGGATGACGAGCACCAGCAAGGCCAGCGATCCGAAGTAGTACCAGAAATTGAAGTTCTTGGGCGCGTAATACTCCCCGATGTGCTCGTTCCACATCTTGGTGGCGGGGAACCGCGCGTCGATCCAGCCCATCAGGCCACCGCTCTTGGTCTCGCTCATCAGGCAGCCCCCTCGTCTTCGCCAATCAGCACGGTGTCATCATCGATGAAATAATGTGGCGGCACGACCAGA
>SLCE01000167.1 GCA_007125985.1 Ectothiorhodospiraceae bacterium
AATCGGACGCCGCAGCATGATTCCCCGCGCCTATGGCCGCATTATCAATATCGCATCCGTGGCCGCGCTGGGCGGTAATCCGGACATCATGAAAGCGGTGGGGTACAACACCAGCAAGGGCGCTGTTGTTGCCTTCACCCGTGCTCTGTCCAGTGAATGGGGGCCCCATAACATCACCATCAACGCAATCGGTCCGGGCCTGTTCCCGAGCCGGATGTCCAAGCATCTGTTCGAGGTGCAGGGCGGGATGGAGAACATCGTCCGCAACATCCCCATGCGACGCGTGGGGGACGAGGAAGCGCTGAAAGGTGCAGTGATGCTGTTCGCCTCCGATGCCGGAAAACACATCACAGGCCAGTTCCTGCCTGTGGACGGCGGTTCGTCGGCAATGATTGCCAGTGCCTGACGGAGAGGTCATGCGCCCACCGATATGCCCGGTTGGGGCAAGCCAATAATTTTGCAGAAGAGGAAGTGTTCGATGAAATTGGATTCCAGTGTCAGTGCAGTGATCACCGGCGGCGCCTCCGGGCTCGGGGCGGCCACCGCCCGTCGTCTTGCCGCCTCCGGCGTGAAGGTCGCCCTGTTTGATCTCAACGAGGAACAGGGCGAAGCCCTGGCCAAGGAACTGGGCGGCGTGTTCTGCAAGGTGGATGTGACCTCCGAGGCGGATGTGGACGCCGGCTTTGCCAAGGCCCGGGCGGCCAACGGTCAGGAACGCATTCTGGTCAACTGTGCCGGCACGGGCCTGGCGGTCAAGACGGCAAGCCGGGACAAGCAGACCGGGGAGCCGAAGCATTTCCCGGTGGACAAATTCGATCGCATCATCCAGATCAACCTGGTGGGCTCGTTCCGCTGCGCGGCAAAGTCCGCCATGGGCATGTTGTCGCTGGAGCCGCTGGAAGATGGTGAGCGCGGCGTTATTATCCACACCGCCTCGGTGGCGGCGGAGGACGGGCAGATCGGCCAGACTTCCTATTCCGCCTCCAAGGCCGGCCTGGTGGGCATGACGCTGCCCATGGCGCGGGATCTGATGAACGACGGCATCCGCGTGAACACCATCCTGCCCGGCATCTTCAGCACGCCGTTGATGAACGGCGCGCCGGAAAACGTGAAACAGGCGCTGGCGGCATCCGTGCCGTTTCCGAAACGGCTGGGTAAGCCGGAAGAGTACGCGGAACTGGCGGAAACCATGGTCACCAACGGCTATTTCAACGGCGAGAGCGTGCGTCTGGACGGCGCTATCCGCATGGCGCCCCGCTGATCGGGGCTCTAGGGAAGCGCTGATCGATTCCCATAGTGCTCTGGCCGGTTTCCCCGGGCGCGCCACATCCAGGGCGCGCCCGCTCGCCAAGCCCCTTGCCGGCTGTGTACACTCGGGACTGAATACCCGGTTTCAGAGTCAAGCCTGCCAGGGGAGGGCCCATGTACGATTTCGTGAAATTCCGTGTTGCCGATGTGATGACACGCTCTCCCATCAGTCTGCGTCCCGAGGCCACGCTCGCCGAGGCGCAGCAGTTGTTCGAGCAGCATGGCTTCAACGGCCTGCCGGTGGTGGACGAAACCGGTCAGTTGCAGGGTGTGGTCACCAAGATGGACGTGCTCAAGGCGTTCACGCTGCGGCCGGAAGCCATCGTGCCCCGGTATGACGACATCATGCAGCACCGGGTGTCAGAGGTGATGACCCACAGCCCGGTGTCCGTGAGCCCGGAAACCCCCTGCACGCGCGTGCTGCAGCGCCTGGTGGACATGCGTATCAAGAGCCTGCCGGTGGTGGAGGACAACCGGCTGGTGGGCGTGGTTGCGCGTGAGGACGTGCTCAGCGCGCTGCGCGAGGCCACCAACGGGGGCTGAAATTCGTCAGTTCCGACGATGCCGCCGGCTACCGGCTTCAGTAGTGTCAGCCTTGGTAACAGGCACGACAGTGGAGCTTAGGCGTGGCCGATCCCCATCCTGATGTAGCGAATTCCGAAGCACTGCGCGCCTTCCGCCAGGAGGTGCGCGCGTTCATCGCCCAGGCCGCCGATGCCGAGATTCTTGAGGCCGGCCGCAAGATGACCAGCTTCTTCCCTCCCTTCGAGCCCGCCATGCGCTGGCATCGGTTGCTGCACTCCCGCGGCTGGGCAGCGGCCTCTTGGCCGCAGGAGTACGGTGGGCCGGGCTGGAGCGTGGAACAGCAGCAGATCTTCGAGGACGAGTGCCGTCGTGCCGGCGTACCCAGGCTGTTGCCGCAGGCGCTGGCCATGGTGGGACCGGCCATCATGAAATTCGGCACCGAAGAACAGAAACGCCGCTTTCTGCCAGGCATCGCCTCTGGCGAGGATTTCTGGGCTCAGGGCTATTCCGAGCCCAATGCCGGCTCGGATCTGGCCTCGCTCAACTGCCGGGCCGTGCGTCAGGGTGATCACTATGTGATCAACGGCAGCAAAACCTGGACCACGTACGCGCATCATGCCAACCGCATGTTCCTGCTGGTGCGTACCAGCACCGAGGGCAAGCCACAGCAGGGCATCAGTTTTTTCCTGCTCGACCGGCTCGACCGCCCCGGCATCACCATCCGCCCCATCATCGGCCTGGATGGGTTCCCCGAACAATGCGATGTGTTTTTCGAAGACGTGGAAGTGCCGTTGGACAGTTGCCTGGGCGAGGAAAACCAGGGCTGGACCGTGGCCAAGTACCTGCTGGAGCACGAACGCGGTGGTAGTTCGTCCTTTGCCACCCAGTTCCGCAACGAACTGGCGGAGATTCGGCGCTTGGCTGCGGAAACCGGGGATGGATTCGGCGGCCGTCTGGTGGATGAGCCGGTGTTCCAGCAGCGCTATGCCGGGTTGTTGGTGGAGGTCGCGGCGCTGGAGGCCACCGAGGTGCGTTTTGCGGCGCTTGAGAAGGGCTCGCCAGAGTCCGCCCCCAT
>SLCE01000115.1 GCA_007125985.1 Ectothiorhodospiraceae bacterium
CAATCACTTACGAGCTTCCATGCGCCGGAGCCTGGGAACACGCATCATTCTGTTGGCCGTCCTGGCGCCCATGCTTATCTGCGTGGCCCTACTGCTGTTCATCACACATCAGCGTGTATCGGACGTCGGACTACAGGTCCAGCAGCGCGGTGAACAGCTGGCCCGTCAACTCGCTCCCGCCAGCCGCGCCGCGTTGAGCCGCAACGATGTCGTAAACCTGCAGCAACTGGTCGCCACCAGTGTGGCCGACCCCGCGATCCGTGGTGTCACCATTCTGGGAACAGACGGACGCATTCAGGCGCAGCAGGAACAGACCGTTGAGAGCACGCCTTTCTCCGTTGCCACAGCGACCCGGCTGTTTGCGCTGCTCACCGGTCGGGATGCCGCGGCCACTTACCAGGTTGCGGTGATGCCTTATCGCCCCCAGGGATACGCCGGCGATGTCATTGATGGGGGCATGCGTCCGGTGGGCTGGGTGCAGGTGGACACCCATATCGGGCCCCTGCTTGCCGTGGAACTGCGTGGTCTGGGGCTGTTGTTTGCCGCTGTGCTGTTCGCCCTCCTGCTGCTGCTGTCGTGGGGCACCTGGGTGCGGCGGCTCACCGTCGCCCCGCTGCGGCGCCTTAACACCGTTGTGCAACGTCTCGGGGAAGGCGATTTGCGTGCCCGGGTGCAACTGCTGGCGGACGGGGAAATCGAAGACCTGGGCCGGAGCGTGAACCGCATGGCCATTGCCCTGGAACGCTCCCATCAGGCCCTGAGCGAGCAGATCGACCAGGCCACGCGCGAATTGCGCGAGACGCTGGAAGCGGTGGAGTTGCAGAACGCGGAACTGGATATCGCCCGCAAGCGGGCACTGGAAGGCAGCAAGGTAAAATCGGAGTTCCTGGCCAATATGAGCCATGAAATCCGCACCCCGATCAACGGGATACTTGGCTTTTCCGATCTGCTTGCCCATTCCCGGCTGGACGATGAGCAGCGGGATTACGTGAACACCGTCCGCGAGTCCTGCGCAAACCTGTTGTCGTTGGTCAATGACATTCTGGACTTCTCGCGCATGGAGGCAGGGAAACTGGTGATCGACAACGTGGCCTTCGACCTGCGCGACTGCGTCGAAGAGGTCATGTCGTTAATGGCGCCTTCCGCCTACGGCAAGAGCCTGGAACTCACCCATCTGGTCTACAGCGACGTGCCGGTGAAACTCTACGGCGACCCGATCCGCATTCGTCAGGTGTTGACCAATCTGGTTCACAATGCCATCAAATTCACCCCGCGAGGCCGCATTGTCGTGCGCCTCATGCTGGAAGAATCCACGGAACGCGACGCCGTGCTCCGCATCACGGTCACCGATACCGGCATCGGCCTCGCCCCTTCAGAGCAGGAAAAGCTTTTTAATGCCTTCAGCCAGGCCGACACGTCGATCACGCGCCGCTTCGGCGGTGCCGGACTCGGCCTGATTATCTGCAAGAAGCTACTGGAGCAGATGGGTGGTGAGATCGGCCTGGACAGCACACCGGATCAGGGCTCCACGTTCTGGTTCACCCTGCGCTGCGCCCGCCAGCCCGGTGTAGATTCCAGCGAGAAGCGCATGCGCAGCCGGGATAACCCGGTGCGGGACAAACGTGTACTGCTGTACGACGAATCCACGCTCTCCCGGCTTGCCTCCCGGCATTTGTTCGAGGCCTGGGGCATGCAGGTGACCGAAGCAGAGGACCGGGGCACATTCAGGTCCCTGGTTCAGGCGGAGAGTCGCTGGGACGTGGCCGTGATCGGCCAAAGCCGGGATGAACTGAACGCCCGCCATTTCGGCAGCCTGATTGAAAAACTTCCCCGGCTCAGCCTGCCGCTCTTCGTGCTCGCCAGCACTGTGGACCGCAACGAGTTGCGCAGCCTGTTCCAGCAAGGGGCCTGCACTGCGCTGCCCAAGGCCTCCCGCCGCCAGACCCTCTATCGGGAGATGTGCCGCGCCGTGGCCCCGGAATCCCTCGGCACAACCCGCCGACAGGACGATGCTTTTCTGCGTCAAGCGCCACCCGCTGCCTTGCAGCCTACAGACTACGCCGACATCAAGGCTCTGGTTGCCGATGACAACGAGATCAACCGCAAACTGGTATGTACCATTCTTCGTCGCCACGGAGTCCGCGTCCACGAGGCAGAGCACGGCCTGCAGGCGGTAACCCTGTGCAAGGGCCAGGACTACGATGTGATCTTCATGGATATTCACATGCCCACCATGAGCGGTGAGACCGCGGCTGTCCGCATCCGACGGCATCAGGCGGGGCATGCGCGGCCCAGCCGGATCGTGGCGATCACGGCCAACGCAATGCGGGGGGAACGCCAGCGCCTGATTGGGCTGGGTATGGATGACTGCCTGATCAAGCCTGTGGGCGAAGCCCAGATCATGGCCCAGGTGCGCCTCGCCCGGCCTGACAAGAGCGAACGCCCACCGGAGACGGAAGAGGAAGCAGCGGAGCCGCGCCCCGGCGACACCATGGACGACCATCTGGCCGCGGAACTGCGCGCTATGCTGCTGCGTGAACTGCCCGGCCACAAGCGCACGATTCAGCGTTATTACCGACAGGGTGATCTGGAAAGTCTGCGACAGCAGGTCCACAAACTGCACGGGGCCGCCAGCGTGTGCCAGGTTCCGGACCTCAAAGAGGCCTGCCACAGCCTGGAAAACGTGCTTATCCAAAAAGAGCGGGTGCATGTGCCGATCCGGGTCACCGTCCTGCTGGATACGGTGGATCAGCTGTTGGAGGCCAATGCTCCCCGGCCGGCGTCGGGGAACTCAAAGCGCGGCTGATTCAACCACGGCGAAGGCCAGGGCCAGATCGTCCTCATCGCTGAGGCTGAGCTGCAGATTGCGCCAGCCCCGGCTCTGCATCCAGTCG
>SLCE01000004.1 GCA_007125985.1 Ectothiorhodospiraceae bacterium
ATGTTCTCGACGGCGTCCTCGAAGCCGCAGTCCGGCTTCGCCACCGTCTGCTGGAACGGGTAGAGGTTCACCGCCAGCAGGTCGATGGGCTGGATGCCGTGCTGTTCCATGACGCCCTCGTCGGTGCCCCGGCGCCCCAGCAACCCCCCGTGGACCAGCGGGTGCAGCGTCTTCACACGGCCAGCCATGATCTCGGGGAAACCGGTCACGTCCGACACATCCTTAACGGTGAGACCGGCCTCGCGCAGGGCACGGGCGGTGCCGCCGGTGGAAAGCAGTTCCACGCCGCGTTCGGCCAGGGCGCGGGCGAAATCCACAATCCCTGTCTTGTCGGAAACACTCAGAAGCGCACGCCGAACGGGGCGCAACCCGGCCTTGGCAGTCATGGCATCGTCCTTTCTGAATCAGGTGGATTGGCGGGGCGGGATTATACGCGGGTTGGGGAACCCATTGCCATGCTCAGCGGGGCACATTCAGGTGTCGCATTCGCCGCGCACGGATGTCAGCGAACAGGCGTGTTCCGGACAATCAGTCCGAAAGCTTGTACTGGAGCAGCTTCTTGCGCAGCGTCGCGCGATTCATGCCAAGCATCCGGGCCGCCCGGGTCTGATTGCCCTGGCAGTAACGCATGACTGCCTCTAGCAGCGGCGGCTCCACTTCCTGAAGCACCAGCTTGTACAGATCGGTGCATTCATGCCCGTTAAGACGGGACAGGTATTGATCCAGCGCCCCCGCCACACAGGCCCGGATCGGACCGGTACCATCATCCGTACTGGGGCAAGCGTCTGGTTCGTAGTCGATTCGCCTGGCGTGATCGTTCATAGCTGTAACATTTGCCTTCCGCCCGGATGGCGGCAGTCCCCCGATGAATGACACACGCGTTCCATGGTCCGCGCAGACACGCGACCGCCTGTCGAGGCGGGGAGCCGATCATACGGCAACGGACGGGCAACGCAAACGCATCCCGGATTCAGGCCGCCGGGAGACGGCGTGTTGCTTCTAGCGATACTCGAATCTGTACTGAGCGGAACCGCTTCCCGGGTCAAGCAGCTCCAGCCGCACGGATACCGGGTGTTCACTGGGCATGCCTGCCTCCCAGTGCGCCCGCAGCCCGGGATCATCCAGGTAATCAGCGGGGTGAAACCATCGCTCCCCCGCCACTCGCTGATTCTGATCCAGCAGCGACAATCTTAGCAAGGGATACGGCTGACGAAAGTCCGCCTCGTTCACCAGCACCGCTGTGGCCACCAGCACCCCTGCCCGCTCCGGGTGCTCAGTCACCTGGCTGCGAACCATCCGTAAGCGTGCCGCATCCCGCTGCAGCGGCAGCCGGCACCCGACCAGGGCGCAACCCCGCTCCAGCCATGGGCGCAGCTCCGGATAGCCTGCCAGCGCATCGCGCTGGAACCAAATCACCTGCAGACCCAGGGATGCAGTCAGGCAAAGGATGCCGAACGCCCAGCACCACCCGCTCAGGCCAAGCCGTCCCCGCCGCGCGCGCGCCACACCGGCCTCCAGCTCCAGGCGGGAGGCCAAGTGCCAATCAGGATCAAAGTCGGAGGTGGTGTCAGGGTCACGCCCGTGCACCGGCGCCGGTTCCGGCCAATGCCCGGCCTCATCCCGCAACGCATCCGATGGCACGGCATCGGCCGTCGCGGCGTCAACGACGGTCAGCGATTCCAGCGCCCTGACGGACTGTTGCCCGTAGCGCTCCACCACCTGCTGCATGTCTGCCGGGAGCCAGTCCGCACAGCGACGGCCGGCATCAAACACAGCCAGACACATGCCGCAGCGCACCCGGCGATCCGATGCCTCGAGCTGCTCGTCCTTGACGCGATACAGAGCCGCGCAGGTGGGGCACTGCGTGTACATGATTCCCTCTTGTGGCCGACGCCGCTGCTCGCCAACCATACGATAGGCACGGCAGTGCTTACTGTGAAGCGCTCGACATCAGTCGATCAGCCTGTACGGTCGGCAATCAGCAACGCCCAGTCACCCTCGATCACCGGCTGATGAAACCGGAACCCGTCCCCGTAGGCCGCGACGACCGACAACACCTGCTCCTCGAGGATACCGGACAAGACCAGTTGGCCACCGGGCCGGACCAAGCCGGTAAGGCGCGGCGCGAGATCGATAAGCACCCGGGACAGGATGTTGGCGACCACGATGTCCGCAGGCGCCGGCGCAGGCGTGCCATCCGTCAGGCTGAGCAAGAGCCGTGGGGAAACGCCGTTCCGCTCCGCATTCTCGCGGCTCGCCGTCAGGGCTTGCGGGTCATTATCCACCCCGTGACAGGACCGGGCTCCCAGCAACAGGGCTGCGACCCCCAGAATGCCTGAACCACAGCCGTAGTCGATGACCTGCGCGCCGTCCATAGGCGCTGAATCCAGCCAGCGCAGGCACAGAGCCGTGGTGGGATGAGTACCGGTACCGAAGGCCAGGCCGGGATCCAGTTTCAGCACCACGGCGCCAGGCTCCTGCACCCGGCCGTTGCTCGGGCACACCCAAAGTCGTTCACCGAAGCGCATGGGATGGAAGTCGTCCATCCAGGCCCGCTCCCAGGCACGGTCGCGCAGCGTCTGCGCCTGCCAGTCACTGACCGCGACTTCGCCCAGTTCGCTCTGCAGACGGCGACGCAGGGCTTCCGGATCAGCGCCTGACTCGAACAGGGCAAGCACCGTCACCCGTTCCCACAGTGGGTTGGTGCCTGGATCCGGTTCCAGAACCGGGTCGCCGCCTGGATCCTGGAACGTGACCGACATGGCCCCGTGCTCCATCAACACATCTTCGGCAAGTTGGCAGTAACCGGCGTCAAGCTGACAGGCAATCTGCAAATAGGGCATGGGCAAGCCTCCGGAGGACACCGGACCATCCGACCAAGATGCGTCAGGATTCAGGAACAGGATCAGCCGTCAGCCGCCACGCATTCGGCCGCCTGATCCCGGGTATAGAACACCCCGTTGCGCAGGAAACCGGCGATCAGTGACGCCTTCAGCGTAATCGGCGTACCGCTGCTGTCGCGGTCGAGCACGACCGCATCAGGAAGGCCGTCCAGGCAATGAAAGGGCGCCGGGTTCCCCCGGGCGCACAGGGAAGGATACACCTCACCTGTCTCGGTATCGCGAAAGGCAGGAACAAAACCACTGCAGCGGTTTTCCTGGCTGACCCCGCCTGTGTAGCGATAGGCCAGATTCTCCCGAACAAGCCGCTGCTTCGTCATCACCCGTGCCATAAAGACACCTCGCGACTGCTGCTGGCGAACTGGCGGCCCGACGATAGCCGGACCGGCCCTGGGAGCAGGAGCTGACTCCGGCTTTCCCAAACATTGTACAATCACGCAGTGCATCCGTGTACGCGATGCACGCTTCGCGCGATTATAGGGAAGGTGTCAGTAAAGTCCAGCGATACTGTCGCCCCGCAGCGTCAGGCACCGACCACTGCGGGGTGATGCCGGACTACTCCCCCTGTTCCTCGTGGCGTTTGACGGCGTCCAGCAGCTCCTGCCGCGCCGCATCAACGCCCTTCCAGCCAACCACCTTGACCCACTTACCCTTCTCCAAGTCCTTGTAATGTTCGAAGAAATGGCTGATCTGCTGCAGAAGAAGCTGCGGCATGTCATCCGGGCCTTTCACGTTGCTGTAAATCGGGGTCAGCTTGTCCACGGGCACCGCCAGGATTTTCGCGTCTTCGCCGGACTCATCTTCCATTTCCAGCACGCCCACGGGCCGGCAACGGATCACGGAGCCGGGCACCAGCGCAAACGGCGCCACCACCAGGACGTCCGCCGGATCACCATCGCCACACAGGGTGTGGGGCACGTAACCGTAGTTGCACGGGTAATGCATGGCAGTGGCCATGAAGCGATCCACCATGAGGGCGCCGCTGTCCTTGTCCACTTCATACTTGACCGGATCCGCATGCTGCGGGATCTCAATGATGACGTTGATATCGTCCGGGACCGATTTTCCAGCGGAAATCTCTGCTACGTTCATGCGAACCCCCTCGCTGACATGTGTGCGGGCACCGCAACTCCTGCGGCACAACGCGGCGGATTATAAAGAAAAAAGCGGTTTCAGCGCAGCTCGAATCCGGTGCCCAGCCGCTTGGCCACCGAGGCATTCTTCAACCGTACGTACTGCGGCAGCCCATTACGGTATGGCGGATAGTCCTCACCCTGGATGAGCGGACGCAGATACCGCAGGCACTCGGCGGTCACGCCCATGCCGTCCTCGGCGATGTAGGCAGGCGGCAGTTTGCGCTCCACGTTGGCCACCGCGGCCAGATCGACGCTGCCGATCTCCCACTGGTACGGCTCGTCCCGCTTGCGAACAATCGTGGGCATCACCGCGTTGCGGCCTTCCAACGCAAGCCGCACAGCTGCAGCACCCACGGCATAGGCCTGATCCACATCCGTCTTGGAGGCAATATGGCGGGCGGAGCGCTGCAGGTAGTCAGCCACCGCATAGTGGTACTTGTAACCCAGCGCATCCTTACACATGCGGGCGATCACGGGGGCCACCCCGCCCAGCTGGGCATGGCCGAACGCATCCCGGCTCCCGGCATCGGAAAGCAGGCGCCCGTCCTGGTCCAGCAGCCCCTCGGACACCACCACCACACAGTACCCATGACGTTCCACTGCGTCCTGCACCTTGCGCAGGAACGCCTGCTGGTCCAGGGGCACCTCAGGCAACAGGATGATATGCGGTGGTTGCCCCTCGTCTTCGGCGGCCAGCGCCGAGGCAGCCGCAATCCACCCCGCATGCCGCCCCATGACCTCGAGCACAAACACCTTGGTGGAGGTCTCGGCCATGGAACAGACGTCCAGTCCGGCCTCCAGCGTGGACACAGCCACGTACTTCGCCACGGAGCCGAACCCCGGACAACAGTCCGTAACGGGCAGATCGTTGTCCACCGTCTTGGGTATGCCGATGCAGGTAATAGGGTAGCCCAGCTTCTCACCCAGTTGGGACACCTTGTGGGCGGTATCCTGGGAGTCACCACCCCCGTTGTAGAAGAAGTAACCGATATCGTGGGCCTCGAACACCTCGATCAGCCGCTCGTACTCCGCCCGGTTCTCGTCCAGCCCCTTGAGCTTGTAGCGGCAGGAGCCAAAGGCCCCGGACGGGGTGTGACGCAGTGCGGCGATGGCCTGTTCCGATTCCAGACTGGTATCGATCAGGTCTTCGGTAAGCGCGCCGATGATACCATTTCTGCCGGCATACACCTTGCCTATGCGATCCGGATGCTGGCGGGCGGTCTCGATCACACCGCAGGCACTGGCGTTGATCACCGACGTAACGCCGCCGGACTGGGCATAAAACGCATTCCTGAGAGCCATGCTCCCCACTCCTCGCGAGACAGATTCCGGAACCTGTGAACACCCACGCAGGACGGACGCCTGCTCAGGGGCATGTGAAAAAGTTGGCGCGAAGCATACAGGAAAATGTAGTCGACTGCAGGGGAGAGAGTCCGTGAGCCCACGCGAAGTTTCTCATAAGATGATAGCGACGGCGAAGGGCTGATGGCGCCGCCGGAAGCAACCCAAGACAATGGCATCGAGGATCATGGACCCAAATCGGATAGTGATGCACTGGCTGGATGTCTGCCGACTGCGCTCCGGCCCGCAGGATCAGACGCACTCCCTGAACCTGTTGGTCATAGCTGTGGCGTTGAATACTGGGCTGTCTGTTCTGTTTCTGGGTCAGGCCGAAGGGGCCGGATCGCCCCCCGCCCAGGCCCTGCTCGGCAGCCTCGTGGCACTAGCATTCTGCTACGCTGTGCTGCAACTGCGCGGGCTGGGCAACCGGTTCGTGCAAACCGCGACCACGCTGTTCGGCACCAATGCACTGCTGACGGCGGCAGCGATGCCCGCGGGCCTGGCGCTGAGCCACGCAGGGCCGGAGGATGTGCCGGCCTGGGCCGTGCTCTGGCTCCTGGGCATCGCGGTCTGGACGGTGGCGGTCACCGGGCACATTTTTCGCCACGCCCTGGGCACCTCCATGGCGGCGGGCCTGGCCGTGGCCATCCTGCTGTTCATTGTTTCCATGTTCACCGGCAGTCTGCTGCACTGACAACGGGCGCGACCTATGCACCTTCACATCCTCGGCATCTGCGGCACCTTCATGGGGAGCCTGGCGCTGCTCGCCCGGGAGCTGGGCCACCAGGTCACCGGGTGCGACCAGAATGTCTACCCTCCCATGAGCGAGATGCTGGAATCCCAGGGGGTGGAGATCACCCAGGGATACGATCCGGCGCAGCTGGACCCTGCTCCGGACTGCGTGGTGATCGGTAACGCCATGTCCCGCGGCAACCCGCTGGTGGAAGCCGTTCTTGACCGGGGGCTGCCCTATACATCGGGCCCGCAGTGGCTGGCAGAGCATGTGTTGCAGGGCCGCTGGGTGCTCGCGGTCAGCGGCACCCACGGGAAAACCACCACGGCCGGCCTGCTGGCCTGGCTGCTGGAATCCGCGGGACTGGCTCCGGGCTTCCTGATCGGCGGCGTCCCTGGCAACTTCGACCGTTCGGCGCGCCTGGGCAACACACCGTTTTTCGTCATCGAGGCGGATGAATACGACAGCGCCTTCTTCGACAAGCGGTCAAAATTCGTGCACTTCCGCCCCCGTACGCTGATCATCAACAATCTGGAGCATGACCACGCCGACATCTTTCCGGACCTGGCCTCGATCCAGCGCCAGTTCCACCACCTGGTTCGCACGGTGCCGGGCGCTGGCCTGATCATCGCCAATGGCGACCAGGCCAGCGTGATGGAAACCCTCGACCAGGGCTGCTGGACGCCGGTGACCCGCATGGGAGCCGGGCCCGGCAATGCCTGGCAGGTGCAGGCCGTCGGCGATAGTTTCGCGGTCACCGGCTCCGAACTACCGGCCACGCGACTGAACTGGCCGATGGCCGGCGCCCATAACGCCCATAACGCCCTTGCCGCGCTGCTGGCGGCGCGGCATGTGGGTGTTCCCATGGAGCAGGGGCTGCGCGCGCTGCCGGAGTTCCGCGGTATGCGGCGACGCCAGGAACTCCGTGGCGAGGCAGGGGGTGTGCGGGTCTATGATGACTTCGCCCACCACCCCACCGCGATCCAGGCCACCATCACCGCCCTGCGGCCGACCGCCGGCGCGGGGCGGCTGATCGCCGTACTGGAGCCCCGGTCCAACACCATGCAACTGGGCACACACCGCCAGCGCCTGCCGGACGCCCTGCGCGCCGCCGACCGCGTCTGGCTGTATCAGCCCCCCGGGGTGCAATGGCCGGTGGCCGAGGTGGCTGACGCATTGGGTGCCGACGCCGGTTGGCATGGGGATCTGGACGACCTGGTGGATGCCATCGTGGCGGATGCCCGCCCGGGGGACTGCCTGCTGGTCATGAGCAATGGGGGCTTCGGCGGGATTCATCGCCGCTTGCTGACAGCACTGGGGCAAGGGGAGCAACAGGCATGAGCGAATCCATCCGCAGCCAGGGCATCACCCTTGCCCTGACCGGCGCCTCCGGCATGCAATACGGTCTGCGACTGCTGGAGTGCCTGCTGGCGGCCGACCGCCCGGTGCTGCTGCTGATCTCCGACCCGGCACGCGTGGTCATCGGCATGGAGACCGATGTGCAACTGCCCGGTCGCAACCGGGATGCCGAACGCTATCTGTCGGAGCTTTACCGTGCGGCCCCTGGACAACTGCGCCTGTTCGGCAACAGCGAATGGACTTCGGCGGCCGCCTCCGGCTCGGGGGCCCCGCGGCGCATGGTGATCTGCCCGTGCACCACCGGCACCCTGGGCAGCCTCGCGGCCGGCACCAGCAACAACCTCATTGAACGGGCCGCGGATGTCGTGCTGAAGGAGCGCGGTCAGCTCATTCTGGTGCCACGGGAGATGCCGTTATCCACGCTGCACCTGGAGAACATGCTGCGACTGAGCCGCAACGGCGCCACCATCATGCCGCCAAGCCCCGGCTTCTATAATCGACCTACGCGGGTACAGGAGCTGGTGGACTTCGTGGTGGCCCGCATCCTGGACCATTTGGCCATCCCCCAGGATCTGATGCCCCGCTGGGGCCAGGCCAGGGAACCCTAGGAAACGCAGAGCCATTCACACCGAGGACGCCTGCATGCGCATACCGCTGTTCCCGCTACGCACCGTACTGTTTCCCGGCGGCCCTCTGCGCCTTCGCATCTTCGAAACCCGTTATCTGGACATGGTCAGCCGCTGCCTGAAAGAGGATAGCGGCTTCGGTGTCTGCCTCATCCGCCGCGGCAAGGAGACCGGCCAGCCGGCGGAACCCCACGCCGTCGGGACCATGGCGCGCATTGTTGACTGGAGCCAGGGCCGCGACGGCCTGCTGGGCCTGGTTGCACTGGGAGGGGAACGGTTCCGCATCCTGCAGACCGAGGTGGGTCGCAATGGTCTGCTCTGGGGCGATGTGGAAGTACTGGAGGAGATATCCCGTGAACGCCTGCCGGACCAGCCTCCGGAGCTGATCCGCATGCTGGACGATATTCTGCGGCTACCGGGTCTGGGCTACGAACACCTGCAGCGCAATGAGCGCGACCCGCTGTGGTTAAGCTGTCGGCTGGCGGAAATCCTGCCGCTGGAACTGGCCCAGCGGCAACGTCTGCTGGAACTGGACGACCCGCTGGAGCGGCTGCGGGCACTGCAACCGCTGTTACCGGGCCTGAAACTGGAAATCTGAACCGCTGGCCGACTACAGCTTCGCCAGCACCCGGGACGCGATATCCAGCGTGGTCTCCACCACGGTGTCGTCGTGAGCACTGGACACAAACCCGGCCTCGAACGCCGAGGGCGCCATGTACACCCCCTGCTCCAGCATGCCGTGGAAAAAGCGCTTGAAGCGCTCCACATCGCTGGCCATCACATCGGCATAGCTGCCGACCTGCTCCTGTTCGGTGAAGAACAGACCAAACATGCTGCCCAGCTGGTTGACCCGCAAATGCACCCCCGCACGCTGCGCCCGTTCGCGCAGCCCGTCGGCCAGCTTCTCGGTCTGCCCGGCAATGAACTCGAAGGTGCCCGGCCGGCTGAGTACTTCCAGCGTCTTCAGGCCGGCGGCCATCGCCACCGGGTTGCCCGACAGCGTACCCGCCTGGTAGACAGGCCCCAGCGGCGCCAGATGCTCCATGATATCCCGGCGTCCGCCGAAGGCTCCCACGGGCATACCACCGCCGATCACCTTACCCAGGCAGGTGAGATCCGGTTGCACCCCATAGTGCGCCTGGGCTCCCCCCAGGTTAACCCGGAAGCCACACATCACTTCGTCGAAGATCAGCACACTGCCGTGGGCCGTGCACTGGTCGCGCAGGGTCTGGATAAACTCAGGCGTACCAGGCACGCAATTCATGTTGCCCGCCACCGGCTCCACAATCACGGCCGCGATGCGGTCACCCTTCTCGGCAAACACCTGCCGCACCTGCTCCGGATCATTATAACTGAGCGTCAGCGTATCCTTCACCACACTCTCGGGCACACCGGGCGAGGTCGGGGTTCCCAGAGTCAGCGCGCCGGAACCGGCCTTCACCAGCAACGCGTCCACATGACCATGGTAGTTGCCCTCGAACTTGACGATCACATCACGTCCGGTATACCCCCGCGCCAGGCGTAACGCGCTCATGGTGGCCTCGGTACCGGAGCTGACCATACGCAGCAGTTCCATGGACGGCACCAGTTTTTTCACCTGCTGCGCCATCCGGGTTTCCGCCTCTGTGGGGGCGCCGAAACTCAGCCCGCCCGCCGCGGCCTGCTGCACGGCCTCCACCACTTCCGGGTGCGCATGGCCCAGCACTGCCGGCCCCCAGGAGCACACATAGTCGATGTAACGGGTGAAATCCTCATCGTACAGGTACGGCCCCTGGGCGCGACGGATGAACACCGGCGTGCCCCCAACCCCCCGGAACGCACGCACCGGAGAATTCACGCCACCGGGAATATGCTGCTGCGCAGCCTGGAACAGGGCCTCGGAATGCTTCATGGGAACGGAACCTCGCTAGCGTTTCATCAATTCGGTCAGGCGGCGGACCGCGGCCATCGGATCGGCGACGCCATGCACACCCTGGATCACCGCCAGGGCATCCACGCCGGTATCGACAACGGGACGCGCATTGTCCACATCAATGCCGCCGATGGCCACCACAGGATGTGGGAAGCGGCGGCGCGCTTCGACCAGAGTCTCAAGGGAGACACGGGGCGCCTGGGGCTTGGTGGGGGAAGCATAAACCGAGCCAAAAGCCAGGTAATCCGCCCCATCGGCCGCCAGGTGCTCGGCCCGCTCCAGGCTGCCATAGCAGGATACGCCGATCACCGCATCGGCGCCGAGTAAACGCCGCCCGGAAGCCACAGCGCCATCGTCCCGCCCAAGGTGGACTCCGTCGGCCCCGCAGTCTCGGGCAAGGACCACATCATCATTGACGATAAACAACGCACCGTGTTCCCGGCACAAGCGCGCCAGCAAGCCCGCCTCCTCCCGGCGGCGCTGCCGGTCATCGCTTTTATCCCGGTATTGCAGCATCGACACCCCGGCGGACAGCAGCGGCGCATACCAAGCTTCCAGGGCCTGCAGATCCCTGGGCACACCATCGGTAATGAGATAGACCCCATGCACGCGGTTCGCGGTTTTCATGCACATACTGTGGCAGGGGCCACCGGGGCGGGCAAGACTTCCCGGCCCGCGGCCCAAACGGTACAGTACCCGGCCTGAATACCCCGACTGCTGGAGCATCCATGGAATTCAAATCCTACATGTGCGTGATCTGCGGCTGGATCTATGAGGAGGAAGAAGGTTTGCCCGACGAGGGTATTCCGGCCGGCACACGTTGGGAGGACATCCCTGACAGCTTCACCTGCCCCGAATGCGGCGCCGGGAAGGACGACTTCGAGATGATCGAGATCTGA
>SLCE01000098.1 GCA_007125985.1 Ectothiorhodospiraceae bacterium
CCGCGCCTGGAAGCAGTATGGATTCGATTCCCTGGACGACTACAAGCGTGATCAGCAGAAAACTTGGCTCGACGAACCGCCATATACGCGAGAGGATGCGGCGCAGCGTGTGCGCGCCGCGCATGAGTCACGGCCGCATACCTTTGAGTGGGCGTCGCAACGACTGGACGGAAGCAGGATCTGGCATGAGGTAACACTCGCTCCGATCAGCTTTGGCGAGGAAAACCGCGTGCTTGCCCTGTGCGTCGATATCACGGACCGTCGCGAGTCCGAGCGCCTTCTGCGTGAGAGCGAGATGCGCTTCCGCACGCTGCTGGAAGATGTGCCGGGCGTCGCCGTGCAGGGTTACACGGCTGATGGCACCGTGCATTACTGGAACCGTGCTTCGGAGCGCCTGTACGGCTATTCGCAGGATGAGGCACTGGGTGCAAGCCTGTTCGATCTCATCATTCCCGAAAACTTGCGCGATGGAGTCCGCGAAAGCCTAAAGCGTGCATTCCGAGAAGGGCGTGATATCGAAAACGGGGAACTGGAACTGATTCGCAAGGATGGCTCTCCGATGTTGGTCTACTCGAGCCATACACTGGTGCGCCGGCCCGGGCGTGAACCGGAACTCTTTTCCATTGATATCGACCTCACCGAGCGCCAGCGCCATGAGGCTGATCTCGCCCACGCGGCGAACCATGACAGCCTCACCGGCTTGCCGAACCGGAACCTGCTGGGCGAACTGATGCGGCAGCTCTTTGCGCGGAGCGAGCGGCAGCGAAGCAGCGTTGCTGTCTGCTATCTGGACCTTGATGGGTTCAAGCCGATCAATGACAGGCATGGTCATGCCGTAGGCGATGACGTGCTGGTGGAGATGGCGAGACGGCTCCAGCACATGGTCCGTAGCAGCGACGTGGTTGCCCGCCTGGGCGGCGATGAGTTCGTGGTTCTGCTGGAGGGCCTGGGAGAGCCGGATGAACTGCAGGCCCGTTTGCACGACATGATAGCCGGGTTGGCCAGGCCTATCGTCTTCAGATCATGCACGGTTGGCGTGACTGCAAGTATCGGCGTCACGCTGTTCCCCCGGGATTCCGCCGATCCGGATACCTTGCTGCGCCATGCCGACCAGGCCATGTACGAGGCCAAGGCAGGTGGGCGGAACCGCTTTAAGCTGTTTGATCCCGCGCTGGAGCAGCAGCTGGCGCAGCGTGGTCAACGGCGGCTGGAAATCGAAAAGGCAATTTCCGAAAAACAGTTCGTGTTGCACTACCAGCCGAAGATTGATTTGCGTACCGGCGAGGTGACGGGGGTCGAAGGCCTGGTGCGATGGGAGCATCCCAAAGAGGGCTGTCTTTCGCCAGCAGCGTTTCTCGATGATCTCGAGGGCGAGGAATTGGGGCATGCGTTCGGCGAGTATGTCATCGACCAGGCACTTCTCCAGCTGGAACGCTGGGCTGAGGCGGAGGTGGACTGGCCGATCAGCGTCAATATCACCGGCCTGCATCTGCTAAGCGACTCGTTTTACGAGCGCTTGGTGATGGCGCTTGAACAACGCCCTTCTGTAAAGCCCGAGCGGCTCGAGCTTGAGGTTCTCGAAAGTGCGGCCGTCACGGACCTGGACATGGCAGTGTCAGTGACTCGGCGATGCCGCGCGCTTGGAATGGGGGTCTCGCTGGATGACTTCGGAACCGGCTATTCCTCACTGAGCCGGCTTCGGGTGCTGCCGTTGACGGCCGTGAAAATTGATCAGAGTTTTATACTGGGAATGCTGGAAAACTTAAACGACCATAGGATCGTGCAAAGCGTTATCTCGCTGGCGGGCACCTTTGATCTCAATGTCATCGCAGAGGGGGTGGAAACGCTTTCGCATGCAAACAGGCTGATGGAAATGGGCTGTGAGCAGGGGCAAGGGTACGTGTTTGCCAGGCCAATGAGCCCCGAAGCGTTGCTCGACTGGTATGAAAACTGGAAGCGAGGCGATACCTGGCGGGAACTGGCAGATTTACGGAAGGATACGGTCTAGGCCGCGCTCGGTCGTGCCGCAAACACGCACGAAGCCTGTTTTCGACAACTACGACAGGCGCTGGAATCCGGCCGGTCGGAGCACATGGCGCATGGCTTCGACCCGGAGCGCTGTGCCTTGGGCGTCTGGTTGCATGACGAAGGCGAAGACTGTTCGAAGACGATCCGCGTTACGACGAACTGCTTCGCTGTCACGAGCCACTCCATCGGCTGGCCGGCCGGCTCACACAGATTGAAGCGCCCCAGGACCGCACGTCCCAGGCAGCGTTTGTTGAACTTGAACAGGTCAGCAGGGAACTCAAGGGGCGGCTTCGTTCGCTGGGCGAGCGCATGACCGCCATCTCGTGATTGTCGGTCATGGGGCAGGTCGAATCTGTGATACAACACGGCGCACCTCTTCATCGGTGGGCCCCTGACGCTCTTACCCGTTTTTGCCACCACCGCCGTGCTGACGATGGCGGCATTGATCGCGATTTTTCCCGGCCACGCTGGCGCCGTTACTCGCCCGGCATCCGGCTAGTCCCGGAAACCGGGGTAGCGGGCGTCCAGCAGGCGGATCAGCGCGGGCCAGCCCCGCACGGCGGCGGTGGCCATGTTGGAGCTTTGTTGCTGCGTGGTGGCCAGGGCTTCGTCTGAAGGCAGGTGGTGTGGGCCGCTGCCGGCCATGGTCTGAATTTCGCAGGCCCGGGTGAGGAAGTACAGCCGGCCGAAGCATTCGGCAACGCTCGCGCCCACCGACAGTACCCCGTGGTTCCACAGCAACATGAGGTGGCGGTCACCCAGATCGTTCTGCAGACGTTGGCGCTCGTCCCAGTTCAGCGCCACGCCCTCATACTCGTGATACGCCATGTGCGGCAGGCAGAGCATGGCAGTCTGGCTGAGCGGCAGCAGGCCGTCCTTCTGGGCAGAGACGGCCACACCGTTCGGCTCGTGCAGGTGCATGACCGCGCCCGCATCCTCGCGCACCATGTGTACTGCACTGTGGATCGTGAAACCCGCGGGGTTCACCTTGGCATCGCCGTCCACCGGGTTGCCGTCTTTGTCCACTTTCACCAGGGAAGAAGCGGTGATTTCGTGGAACATCAGGCCGTAGGGGTTCAGCAGGAAGTGATGCTCTGGCCCCGGCACCCGGGCGGACAGGTGCGTGAACACCAGATCATCCCAGCCAAAATGCGCCACCAGCCGGTAGGCGGCGGCAAGCTGTACACGCACATCCCATTCGCTGAGCGCGTTATGATCCAGCCGCAGGGCTGGGTCGGTTGCCTTCATGTCCATGGTCGTTCCTCCAAATGATGATCCGTGCCGCCGCTTTGGCGGCAGTCAACGGCTGTACTTTATTTTTGTTTACTTGCAAATCGATTGCTCACTAATTAACCGAGTGTAGGACGGTGCCTCCGCAAATTGCAATAAATTGCAACATCACGAGCCAGTTCAGGTTGCCAGCGTGCCATGGTCCCCGCAGCGGGCCCCGACCTGCCGGCGCAGCGCGCACGAGCCCCTGAGAACTGCTGAAAAGTGTGACACACATCACAAATTTTCCATTTCCAGGGTGCCTGGGCGTGACGAACCTTCATTATGTGCGCTTAAGTGCACGTGTAGTGCAGCAAAGATCAAGAGTGCACTGATTATGGCGAAGCAGGATGCGAGCCGCCGCCCGATTCGGCTACCCCAGGCGGTGGAACAGGCGTTGGACAATGCTCCTTGGTCAGGCGACATCATCATGCGGTGGGCAACCGCGGTGGGTGTTGCCTTACTCATGGCTGCGGTTACCGGGTTGGTCTGGCTGACGGGCGGCACGCAAGCGGCTTACCTTCACCTGATCTATATTCCCATACTGCTGGCGGCGAGTTCATTCGGTGTCGTCGGTGGAGTTGTTGCAGCAGTGATTGCCGGTGTGGGCGTGGTCGGGCCGCTCATGCCGCTTGATACCAGTACCGGCGAGATGCAGCCGTTGGGTAGCTGGCTTTTTCGCCTCGGTGTGTTTCTCGCCTTCGGGGTTGCCGCCGGTATCGTGATCGGCCGCCTGCGTGATCAGCTTCGTCGCATACAGTCCGCCAGCCTTCTGCACCCGAATTCGGGGCTCCCTACCCAATTGGCTCTGGAGCAGGTGATTGGCCGATTACTTGAAGATGGCAATGATGGTGCGCCGTACCGGCTGCTATTGGTCGACGTCCGGAACTACGATCAGGTTTTCAACACGCTGGGCCCTGAGATCACGCAAAGCCTTCCTGGCGCAGTGGCCCGAGAGTTGCGCGGCACGTTTCCGGCTGACTGGCAGATCTATCATGTGCATGCCGGAAAGATCGCCGTGCTGGCGCACGAGAAGGATGATTCCGCTGCCGCGCACGCGCGGGCGATCACGGCTCTGCTTGGTCAGCCGCTGGAGGTGGCCGGCGTTCCCGTTTATCTGGATATCATAGTTGGTATCGCGTCACTGCGGGAGCTGTCCTCCGGGGCCAGTGGGGCCTTGCGACGCGCCAACATAGCCCTGGATGGCGCGCGCCGCGGGGGGCAGTTGGTTGGGTACTATGAAGATTATCGCGATCGGGGTAAGAAAAACCGCCTGCAGATTCTGAGTGATACGCCGCGAGCATTGGAGGAGAATCAGTTGCAGCTCGTGTATCAGCCTCAGATCCGGCTGGCCGATAATCGAGTCATAGGGGCCGAGGCGCTGATCCGCTGGCAGCATCCAACCCTTGGCTTGCTGCCTCCCGGGCGATTTATCCCCTTGCTTGAGGAGACGGACTTGATCAACCGGCTGACCATCTGGGTGGCACAGTCGGTGGTCCGACAGGCCGCCGAATGGCAGCGTGCAGGCCTGACACTGCAGGTTGCATTCAACGCCTCGCCCCGCAATATGGAGGATGCGACACTTGCCCGTACCCTGCTTGAGTCGATTGAGCAGCAGGAAGTTCAGCCGGACCGCATCGAGCTTGAGCTGACTGAATCCGCCATCATCCGTGACACGGGGATGGTGAAGCGGCTGCTGGAGGACCTGAAGATCGCTGGCCTGGGGGTGGCGCTGGACGACTTTGGCGCGGGTTACACCTCGGTGCGTCATCTCACCGCGCTTCCCATCGACAAGCTGAAAATTGACCGGAGCCTGATTGACCGGGTAACCAGCGAGCCACGGCGCATGCGCATCGTTGCTGCGATCACCCACCTCGCGCATGATCTGGGCATGAGAACCGTGGCTGAGGGCATTGAGGACGCTGAAACACTGGCGTATCTCCAGGATCAGCACTGCGACATTGCCCAAGGCTACTATTACAGTAAACCCGTTCCGCCCGATGAGTTGGTGCATCAGTACCGCGAAATGGCCGCCGCCGCACCGTAGGGACGTTGTGGTTGGCAGGTAATCGGGCGGCGCGGCTGCATCACGGAACCGGACACTGCCGCTGCCTGAGCCGTCGGGCCGCCCAACGGTTATAGACGAACTCCCCGCATTGAAAAATACCCGGTAGTCCGAGCAGGGTTGTAGCTGTGCGCAGGCCCGCGAGCCGCCAGTAACCCAGGGTGGCGGCGAACCCCACGCGCATCCGCTCGCCGTCGTGGAAGTGGATGCGCTCCAGCATGGCTTGCCGCGAATACCCGGCAGGGGGCAGGAAATCCGGCGCGCTGATGTCCACCAGTCGCGCATGCGCCTCCAGCCGTGGTCGCAGATGTTCGATTTCCCGTCGGCAAAGGCCGCAGGAGGCATCGTAGTAAAGCGTTGCGTGCTGCATGCTCAATGCACTGACTCCTTATGCCTCATAAGATATTGTACACAAGTTGTACGACTTGGATTGGAGGCTCAGGTTCATGCATGTTCTCATCGCAGGTGCGGGGCGCGGCATCGGGCTGGCCATGGTGGAGCAGCTGCTGCGGGAAGAGCGTTGGCGCCGCGTGTACGCGGTGCACCGCAGTGAGGCGCCGGAACTGGCCGCCTTGGCAGGTCAGGATGCGCGCCTGCAGTGTCTGCAGGTGGATCAGTCTTCCGACGCGGCGTTGGCTGAGCTGCGCGGGGCAGTGGATGGCGAGTTGAACTGGGTGATCAACACGGCAGGTATGTTGCACTCGGAGAGGCTGGGTATCGGCCCGGAGAAGGCGTTGCAGCACCTGGACCGGCGCGCCCTGCAGGAACTGTTTTCCACCAACGCCATCAACCACGCGCTGCTGGTCCAGGCGCTGCACCCGCATCTGAGCCGCCGCGGGGAGCTGAAACTGGCGTCGCTTTCGGCGCGGGTGGGCAGTATTGGGGATAATCGTCTCGGCGGCTGGTACGCGTACCGTGCCAGCAAGGCGGCGCTGAACCAGTTGATGCACACACTGGCCATCGAACTGCGTCGGCACAATAAGCAAAGCGTCTGCGTGACGCTGCACCCGGGAACCACCGATACGGTGCTCTCCCGTCCATTCCAGCAACGCGTTCCGCCGGAGCAGCTGTTTTCCGCCGAGCGCGCCGCACGCCAGCTACTTCACGTGCTGGACGACCTTAACCCGGACCAGACCGGCGGCTTCTTCGCCTGGGACGGACAGAGCATCCCCTGGTAGGCCGGAACGCCAGACCGACGAACAGCGAGCCCAGCAACAGGGCATCACATCTTCGTGCAGGCGGTGCTGTTCGGTGGCCTGAGGCTGTGGGTCCATGCGGGCTCCTTGATCTTGTTGCGCCCGCAGTTTATCCCCGGGCGAACAGAGGCTCGAGTTCCCGGTGAATGGTGTCCACCACATTGGCCTGCAGCTCCGGCAGGCGGTGTGCCCGATGGGCCATGCCGGCGGTCTGTTGCGGAGACTGCAGCAGTGCGTGAACAGCAGCCGTGAGCCCGTGACTGTCGCGGATGCAGAGGGCAGCGTCCAGACTACCAAGCCGGTCGTAGGCTTCCTGGAAGTTCTGCACGTGGGGGCCGTGAATGATTGCGGCGTTCATGTGGATGGCTTCAAAGGGGTTATGGCCCGCATGGTCGGCCAGTGAGCCTCCTATGAAGCATACCGGCGCGGCGCTGAAGAAGAGCCCCAGCTCGCCGAGGGTATCCACCAGGTAGAGGTCATGTTCCGGTCCGGGGAGGTCATCGTGGCTGCGGCGAGCGACGCGCAGCCCCCTGGCTCGGGCTTCCGCTACGATGGTCTCGGCGCGGGAGACATGGCGAGGCGCAACCAGCGTGAGTAAGTCGCTGTGCTTTGCAACCAGCGCCTGGTGCGTGTCCATGGCGGCCTGTTCCTCCCCGGCATGGGTGCTGGCGGCCAGCCAACAGGGGCGGCTGCCAATGGCCCGGGAAATCGCCGTACGGTTCGATTCGCTCCATGTGGCTGGTAGCGGTGCGGCTTTCAGGTTGCCAACGTAACGTGGTGCATTGGCCCCCAGGTGGGCGAGGCGAGCCACCTGCTGTTCGCTCGCCGCCAGGCAGGGCGAAAACACGCTGAGGGTCTGGCGCATGAGGGCTGGGAAGCGTTGCCAACGTGCCATGGAGCGGCGGGAGATGCGTGCATTGACCAACGCGGCCGGGATGCCCCGGCGGCGCAGTTCGGCCATGTGCCCGGGCCAGAAGTCGGATTCCACCCACAGCACCCAGTTTGGCCGCCAGTGATCCAGAAACCGGCTCACCCAGGGCTGGTGATCCAGTGGCAGGAACTGGTGGACGCCGCCGGCGGGCAGGCGCTGCTCGACAAACCCGGCGGCACTTACCGTGGTGGTGGTGAACAGCAGCTTGATGCCGTGGGCGTCCTGTAGCCGCGCCAGCAGCGGAAGGGCGGAAGCGGCCTCGCCGACGCTGACCGCATGCGCCCAGAGCAGCCTGCCGGCGGGCCGGCTGCGGCTGGCGTGTCCGCGCCGCTCTGCCAGCCGCTGGCCATCCTCCCGGCCGCGGCGCGCCCGCAGGCGCAGCAACAACCGCATACCGGGCGACAATGCCGTGGTGAGGCTGCGGTAGCTGCGCATGGTCAGCGTTTCGTGTTGCTGTATTTGTAGTCGTAGTAGTAGTACTGGTTGTACCCGCCCGACGCCTTCTTGGGCTGGAAGTCGTTCAGCACCAGGCCGGCGACCTGCACGGTGGCGCGTTCCAGGCGATTGATCGAGGTTTCCATTTCCTTCTCACCGGTTTTACCGGCCCGGGCCATGAGCAGTGTGGCCCCGGCCAGGGTGCCCACAATGCTGGCGTCGGTGACGGCCAGCACGGGGGCGGTGTCGACGATAACCAGGTCGTACTGCGCCTCGGCTGTCTCAAGCAGCTGGCGGAAGCGCTCCTGCATCAATAGCTCGGCGGGGTTGGGTGGCACCGTGCCGGTGGTGAGAACGTCCAGCCCGCCCTCGCTCAGCGTGTGCACGGCCTGGCCGAGTTCCGTCTTCCCGGCCAGTACGTCGGAGAGGCCAAGGCCGCGCTCCTTGCCAGGCAGGTAGTCATGCACACGGCCACGGCGCATGTCGCCGTCGATGAGTAGTATGCGTTGCCCGCTCTCGGCCAGGAGCCACGCCAGGTTAACGGACAGGAAGGTCTTGCCGCTATCGGGGCCCGGGCTGGTGATCATCAGCACTTTGCGGCTCTCCCGCATCAGCGCAAAGGTGAGACTGGTACGCAGGCTGCGCAGACTCTCCACCACGGGTTCGCTGGGTTTGTCGCGTGCCAGCAACATCATGGGGCCCTTGCCGGCGCGGAATCGGCGCACGGCGCGGGCCTGATCGTTACTGTGAGGCACCACCGCATAGACGGGGCGGCCCAGGTTCTGCTCCATGCTGTCCGGGTCTGTGATACCGCGGCGCATGAATTCGCGGCCGAATACGGCCATGACACCTAGCATGCCACCCAGAACAACGCTGAGCGCCAGGATCAGGGTGCGCTGGGGGCGCACCGGGTTGGGGTTGACTTCGGCCTCGTCCAGCACGCGTACATTGCCCACGGTACCGGCCCGGACCACCCGCAGTTCCTGCGCGGTGTTCAGTAGCCCGGTATAGAGAGAGGTGGAGACTTCCACCTCGCGGCGCAGACGCAGGGCCTGCTGCTGAACCTCTGGCAGGTCGGCAACTTCGCCTTCCAGTTCACCCCGGATGCTCTGCAGCGAGGCGCGCCGTTCAGCCAGCGCCCGCATGCGCGGGTGGTCCGGCCCATAGTTCAGCCGCAGTTCGGATTCCTGTACCCGCAGTTCGGCCAGTTCCTGTTCCACTTCCACCACCTTGCCCAGCAGCGAGCGGGTGTTGGCGTCCAGGTCCACGGCCTGGTTCTCGCGGCGGAAGTTGTTCAACTCTTGCTCCGCGGCTTCCAGTTCCTGGCGCAGTTCCGGCAGCTGGCCTTCCAGGAATTCCAGGCTGCGGGTGGCCTCCTCGCTTCGGCGCTCCACGTTCTGGCGCACGTATTGTTGGGTGAGTGCATCCAGCACGCGGCGGATACGGGCGGTATCCGGGTGTTCCATGGTCACGGACAGAATGCCGGTATCCCGGCCTCGCTCGGAGATGGACAGGCTGCTGCGCAGGCTGTGGATGGCGGCGAGGCGGGTGCTGCGCCACAGCGCGAATTCGGTATCCGGGCGCGCATGCAGCTCAGTGACAAACAGGCCGAGTTGCAGTTCACCGTTGCGGTGGACTTCCAGCGGTTCGTCCACCGCGCCTTGGGCCAGTTCCTCACCGTCCAGCGTGCTGATGGTGAACCGCCCGTCGCCCGCCGCGGTGAGCAGCAACTGCTGGCCCTCCAGCAGGGGGCCGAGTTCCAGGCGGCCCACCTCGATGCGCTCACCCCCCCAGGCGTAGTGGTCCATGCCGAAGCGGGGCGCGGCGGGCTCGATGCCATTGTGCCGCCGTGCCAGGAAACCACCCATCACCGGTGGCCGCAGAGGTTGTACCTGCACGGTGAGGTCCAGCTGATCCACCACGCTGCCCAGCAGCATTCGGGAGCGCAGCACTTCGATCTCTGCCGCGGAGGAGGAGCTTTCACGCCCCAGGCCGAGCTCCTCCAGCCCCGGGATGGTCTGCTTGGGCGCTTCCACCTGCAGAAGCGCGTCGCCCTGGTAGATATTGGTGCTGACCGTGGCGTAGCCGAAGCCCAGCAGGCCGGCAATGGCGGTGAATGCGATGATTAGCCACTTGCCGTTGAGCAGGATATCGACCAGATGGCCCAGTTCGATCTCATCCGCGTCACCGGCGCTGCGAAAATCCTGTTGCGTGTCCGTCATGGCTAACGATCAGTCCCTTATAATACGGTCGGTCTGCCACAGCGCCTGCACGATAGGTACGTACTGGGCCACGACACGGTTGAAGCGCACAAGCGGCGAGGCGGAGACGAACACCACGTCACGCGGCTCCAGCTCAAAGCCGTCGGCCAGCAACAGCGCGGGGGCCTGACGGGCATCCAGGCGGAACACCTCGGGACGGATGCCTTCCACCACGCCGTCGCGGTTACGCACCGGAATGCCGCGGATGACGTAGAGCTCGGCCGTATTGGCGCGGCTGAGATCCAGGCCCTCCACCTCGGCGATGGCTTCGGCCAGGGTCAGGCGCCCGTCCCTCAGTGGAACAGCCACCTGGCTCTGCAACTCGCCCACCATGAAGACCCGGTTGGCGCGGTTGTCCGGTATGTGCAGCACATCGTTGTCGCGCAGCAGCAGATCGCCGCTACCGGTGGCGTAGAGGTTGAGGATGTCGAGTTCGATTTGATCCCCGCCGCGGGTAAGAACGGCCCGCCGGCGGTCGGCCACGTCGGTAAAACCGCCGGACGCGTTGATGGCATCCATCACTGTGATGGGTGCGTCTTCCAGCGGCAGTGTGCCGGGTTCGCGCACCTCGCCGGTGATGTAGGCGCGCTTGCTGCGGAACCCCACCACCCGGACATCCACCTGGGGGCTGGCGACGAAGGGGGCGAGCCCGCGCTGGAGCTCATCCCGGACTTCCTCGACTGTCTTTCCGGC
>SLCE01000048.1 GCA_007125985.1 Ectothiorhodospiraceae bacterium
GATTTGCCTGTTACGTATTACGCCCCGAACAGGCCCACAATCAAAAAACACATGAGCCGAGAGCAGAACACGGGAGGAGGAGCATGAACATAGAAGGCAACTGATCCCGCCTTGCGGCTGAACCATAACGCGCTGAGCGAATGGGATGTGCGGGTGCAGCTTGCCGCAGCCTACCGGCTGGTGGCGCATTTCGGCTGGGACGACCTGGCGAATGCCGCCGTGCTGGGCTGGCCGGCACTGATCCGACTGCTCGACGCGCGCCGCCCCGGCTTCCGGGACTAGCCGAGAGCAACACGGAACCGGCTTTTGCTCACCGTGCCGCCAGCCGCGCGGACTCGCCGAATGCCTCGCGCAGCCAACCGCGGATGTCCGCCATGCTGTGCTCGGTGTACGCGTCTGGCGGCATTGCGCCATCAATGAACCCCCGCTCCCTGAAAGGCTCCAGCAGGCGGGGGTCGGCGCTTAACACGTGCACGGGAACGCCCGCGCTGGGGTCCGGGCCGGTGATGATCGGCGCCGGCTGATGGTCACCGATCAGGATCACCAGCGCGTTCTCGTTCTCTTCCGGAAAGGCCTCGATATACGCGCTGGAGACCTCGAGCGAGTAGGCAACCGAGCGCGCGTAATGCTCGCGCACCCGGTCATGATCCCGCCACAGCGCAGAGGGCGCCTCGCCCTTGCCTTCCCATTGATTGAATATCTCGCCATCCCCGATCACCGACCAATCGTCAATCACGGGCAGAATCGGGACCCAGGGTGCGTGACTGCTGATCAAGGCCAGTTTCGCGAACACGGGCTCCGGGGCTTCGGCGCGGACTGATTCCTGGAAGTGGGACCAGGTGTACTGATCGGGCATGGTCACCCAGTTGAAAGGCGGCCCCGCATAGGGGAAATCGGCGCTCTCCAGCAGGCGGTCAAAGCCGTACCAGCGGCCTTCGGGCCACGGCAGGGTAATCGCCGGCATCAGGGCCACCGTGTGGTGACCGCCGGCGGCGAAGTCATCCACCAGGGTGTTTCGTCGGGTCTGCAGCAAGAGCTCATAGCGCAGATGGGAGTCGATCCAAAGCCCGGAGAGCAGCGTGGCATGCGCGAGCCAGGACTGGCCGCCGAATACGGGCGCATTCACGGTGCCGCTCACCAGGTGCAGGCCGGCCGCCTCCGCGCGCTCCTCGAGACGTTCGAGTTGAGGGACCACCTCCGGTGTGTAGCGTTCATCGAACACCGCGGACACACCGTAGGACTCGATGAAACCGATGATCACATCGGTCTCCGCCAGCCCCGTCAGCGCGAGCCGGCTTTCCGCCTCATGGGTTTCCTGCAACAGCGCGCTGAACTGCCGGCGCTCCTGGCGGGTGCGCTCCACCCAATAGGCCTGATCCTCCACCATGCTCAGTGCCGGTGTAATCGTGCGTGGCGGCGTGGGAAGCAGCTCCTGCCCCAGCAGGCCCACCAGCCCGGCCAGCAGCATCAGCTGGTAGACCACGCCGGCCCCGCTCCACGCCCGTGCCCGCACCGGCAGGTAGCGCAGCAGGGCATAGACCGCAACGGCGAAGAGCAACAGCGCCAGTGCCGCAAGCACACTGGCCAGCCAGGCCGCTGCCACGGAGACGTTGCCTTCAATAAGATGAAAAACCGAGAGCAGCAGATGCAGATCCAGCCCCAGGTTCAGCGGGCGGTTCAGGCTGTAACGGGCCAGGGCATCACCCAAGGCCATGGCCAGCAGGATGGTGGCCAGCCCGGCCCCGGTCAGCGCCAGCCAATGGACGCCGCGGCGCCCGGCAAGCAGGCCCAGGGCGCCGGTCAGCACCAGCGCCTCAAGTGCAAGCCGGTTCGGCCCGAAGCCGGTGTGGCGCGCGACCTCCAGTGCCAGCAGCCCGACATTCAGTAGGCAGAACAGGAGCAGGATGCGTGGCAGTGACCAGCGGGTCGATCCGGTGGGCGATAGCGTGGAGGGCGCGCGCATCAATCAGCCTCGGCTGCGGCGATGGAAACCTTCTTTTCACATGCGCTGTCGGATGAAGGTCAGGTCCGCTAGCCTTTTCCTAACCACCTGCCCCGGGAGCATGCCATGCAGTCCGTCACAGGCCGCGCGATGCCAACCGTCATCCTGGTGACCGTGCTCGGCCTGCTTTCTCCGGCCATGGCAACCGCGGCAGATGCCCTTTTCGAACAGGTGATCAAGCAGGCGCAGAAACGCGCCTCCCTGCCCTATCAGCCGCCGACCGGCCAGCTTCCGGCGGAACTCCATGATATGGACTACGACCAGTATCGCAATATCCGGTTCCGTCCCGAGCGGGCCCTGTGGGCCGACGACGATGGCTTCCGGGTGCAACTGTTCCATACCGGATTCCTGTTCCGCGCGCCTGTAACGATTCATGTGCCCGATAGCGATGGCGGCTGGCAGGAACTGGACTTTGATGCGAGCCGGTTCCTTTACGAACACGCCGCCGCCGAGCTGGAGCAGGCCGCCGCCGAGGGGGGCGGGCACGCAGGCTTTCGCCTGCACTACCCCGTCAATCATGCCGATGTGCATGACGAGGTGGCTGTTTTCCTCGGTGCATCGTATTTCCGGCTGGTGGGGCCGCGGCAGGTTTACGGTCTATCGGCCCGCGGCCTTGCCATCGACACGGCGCAACCCGGCGGAGAGGAATTCCCCGCCTTCCGGGAATTCTGGCTGCGCCCCTCCGAGTCCGGCGATGCGTTCACGGTACTGGCACTGCTGGACAGCCCCTCCGTGAGCGGCGCGTATCGGTTCGATGTGTCCGTGCAGGCCGATACCGAGGTCCTGGTGGATGCCCATCTCTTTGCACGCAAAGACGTGGAAAAGTTCGGTATCGCACCGCTGACCAGCATGTTTCTGCATGGCCAGAGCACGGTCGGCGCGGTGGACGATTTCAGGCCGCAGGTGCACGATTCGGACGGATTGCTCATGCACACGTCCGCCGGCGAATGGATCTGGCGACCGCTCAGCAACCGTGCGCAGCTGCGCGTGTCCAGCCTGCTGGATGATGCCCGGCCGGGCGGCTTCGGGCTGATGCAGCGCGAACGCGCCTTCGGTCACTACCTGGACCTGGAAGCGCGCTACCACCAGCGCCCCGGTTTCTGGGTCGCGCCGCTGGCCGGTGACTGGTCAGACGGCGGCCGCGTTGAACTCGTGGAAATCCCAACGGAGACGGAAACCGAGGACAATATCGTTGCCTACTGGGTTCCGGACACCCCGTTTGAGGCCGGCCAACAGCGCCACTATCGCTACAGTCTCAGTACCAGGAACCAGGCGCCTGACGCGCATCAGCAGGCCCGGGTTATCCGGGCCCGCTCGGGCTGGGGCGCCGTTCCGGGGCAATCAGACCCGCCGCCGCGTTCCGTACGCCGGTTCATCGTCGACTTCCAATCGGTCTCCCCGTCCACCGACCAGATCACGGCGGATCTGAAACTCAACGAAGGCGTGGCCGAGGAACTCCAGGTATTACAGTTGCCGGATGACGCCGGGGTGCGTGTCAGCTTCCTGCTCACCCCGGAGGACGATGCGCCCGCCGATATGCGGCTGCGGCTGCGCAGCGGCGGCGATGTGATCAGTGAGACATGGAGCTATGTCTGGTATCCCGATGCGCGCTGAGGCCGACTTAGCCGTGCTGGCGACACCGGGGCTTCGCTGGCGCCGTTGGCTGTTTTTCGGGCTTGTGCTGCTCACCACGGCGCTCGCGGTGGCCGGCCTGCTCTTCCTGCTCTGGCCAGGCGGTCTGAGCGTGCGCATCATCCTGTCGGTTACGCTGTTCGGGCTGCTCTTCGCCTGGATCAGTCAGTCGTTCTGGACGGCGTTCTTTGGCCTGTGCCTGCGGCTGCTGCGTCGCGACCCGCTGAGTCTCAGGCCACTGCCGGAGCTGGAATCAACACCGGTGAGCCTGCAGGAACACGGCGGCACGGCGCTGGTCATGCCGGTGTTCAACGAGGACCCGGAGCGCGCACTACGCGGCCTGGAAGCCTGCTGCCGGTCCATTGAGAAAACCGGCCAGGCCGCCCATTTCAGCGTCTTTCTGCTCAGCGACAGCACGCGGCCGGAGATCGCCGCGCGCGAGGCCCGTGCGGTGGAAGAACTGCGTCAGCGACTGCCCGCGGGCATGGCGCTGCATTATCGTCGGCGCGCCCACAACACGGGCCGCAAGGCCGGCAACCTGGCAGATTTCTGCCGGCTGTGGGGGAACCGTTTCCGCTACATGGTGGTGCTGGATGCCGATAGCCTGATGCAGGGCGAGACGGTGGTGAGCCTGGTGGCGCTCATGGAACGCAACCCGCGCGCTGGCCTGATCCAGACCGTCCCGATGCCTGTGCGCTCACGCACCCTGTTTGCCCGACTCATGCAGTTCGCGGCCACCCTGTACGGCCCCCTGCTCGCCGTGGGAAGCAGCTTTTGGCAGGGCAGTGACGCCAACTACTGGGGCCACAACGCCATCATCCGGCTCCAGCCGTTTCACGCCCACTGCCAGTTGCCGGTACTGCCCGGGCAGCCGCCGCTGGGCGGAGAAATCCTGAGTCACGACTTCGTGGAAGCCGCCCTGCTCAAGCGTGCCGGATGGGATGTCTGGTTCCTGTCCGATCTGCCGGGCAGCTACGAGGAGCTACCCGGAACCATCTTCGCGTACGCTCGCCGCGATCGGCGCTGGACCCAGGGAAACATGCAGCATCTCAAGCTCCTTCGTGAGCCGGGCCTCCACCCCATCAACCGCCTGCATTTCGTCATGGGCGCCGCCAGCTTCCTCGTCTCACTGGTCTGGCTCGGCCTGCTGCTCAGCAGCTGGTTTGATCCCACGCTGATCGCGCAGGCCGGGGCCGCCTTGGCCATGGCCCCGGACGCCGCGAGCCAGCACGCAGCGCAGCAGCGGTACACGGTGGCGATGCTGCTGTTCGGCAGCACCCTGCTGCTGTTATTCGGCCCCAGGCTGATGGGTATCCTGCATGCCCTGCGTGGTCCGCAATCCCTCGGCCGGCGCCTGCGCCTGCTGCTCAGCGCGCTGCTGGAAACCCTGGCCACCGTGCTGATGGCACCGCTGATGATGCTGTTTCACTGCTGGTTTCTGCTGGGCATTGCCTGCGGGCGGGCGATTGGCTGGGATCCGCAGGTGCGGGATGCCGGCATCGTCCCCTGGCGTGAGGTGCTTCGCGTGACCGCGCTCCCGGCAATGCTGGGGCTCCTGGGCCTGGCGACCCTGCCCGGCATGCCGCCCATCGCCATGGCGTGGCTGGTGCCGGTCTGCCTCGGGCTGGCCCTGTCGCCCTGGCTCGTGCGCTGGACGAGTTCCGCTGCGCTGGGCGAGCGAATGCGGCGCCTGGGCCTGTTTCAGGCGCCGCCCACGGCAGCAACCCACAGTGTCCTACATGAACTGGCGCAACTGGAGGCCCGCGACCATGGGCGGCATCCCGCCGCACACCACGAGTGAGGGATCAATCAGGGCAGCAGGCTCATGCGCCGCACCACCCCGTCACGCCGGATGCGCCAGTGGTACACCGCGCCGGCCACATGCAGGCTGACCAGCCCCAGGATGACCCAGGCGGAGACGGCATGCCAGAAGAAGAGCTGTTCCGACAAGGGCGGATTGCGCGACAGGATGGGCGGCAGTTCCCAATGGAAGAAGTTGATGGGAAAGTCACCGCTTGCGGTCGCACCCCATCCGAGCAGTGGCATGATGATCAACATCACATAGAGCAGCGCATGCACGACACGGCTCACCTGGCGTTGCAGCGCTGGCAGGGGCGTCGCATAGGGCGGGCTGCCGAAGGCCAGGCGCAGAACCACGCGAACGCAGATCAAGGCCAGCAACAGGACACCCACGGTCTTATGGCTGATGTACAACAGGTTGGTGATCTCAAGGCCGAAGGCATCGACCGCGCCCTCGAAACCGAGCAGGCCCAGCGTCATGCCCATTATCAGGGCTGCCAGCACCAGGGCGGCCATGACCCAGTGCACCAGGCGCTGGGACAGGTGGTAGCGGACACTCTGATCAAGCCCTTGATGGCCCATTGCTTGTCTCCTCCGGCAGGCACGATCGGCCCCGACATTCACGTATGGCCTGGCGCCACCCCCGCCGCTGTCACCCGCGTGCAGGGGCTCGCATAGACAAGGATGCCCACAGTATGCGGCTGTCACTCGGACACATGCCAGGTCTGGTTCGTTCATTGATCATCTACTGCCGCCCCGGACGTCAGGCCGGCTTGCGGAGCCTCTATCGCCCGTTTGTGCGCCCGGGCGACACGGTGTTCGATATCGGTGCGCATCTCGGTGACCGGTCACGGGCGTTCTCTGCTCTGGGTGCCCGGGTGGTGGCGCTGGAGCCGCAGGCCCATCTCATTCCCTGGCTGCGCTGGCTGTGCCGTCACCACGCGCGCATCACGGTGCTGCCCATGGCGGTCGGCGCGAAAGCCGGCACGGCGCAGATGGCGGTCAGCCGCACTCATCCCAGCGTCTCCAGCATGGCCTCCGACTGGCGCGACACCGTTGCTGACCGCCAGCCGGGGTTTCGCGGCGTGCGCTGGGACGCGGCCCAGACGGTGCGTGTCTGCACGCTGGACCAGTTGATCGAGACGTACGGCCAACCCACGTTCTGCAAGATCGACGTGGAAGGCTACGAGGCGGAAGTGCTCGCGGGCCTGAGCCGGCCCATTGACGCCCTGTCCCTGGAATTCATCGGCGGCATGCCGGGGCCGACCGGGCGCTGTATCGACATCCTGGAGCGGCTCGCGCCGTACCAGTACAACGTCATCCCCGGCGAGGGTCGCCGGTTCCTCTTTGCCCAGTGGCAGTCGGCACAGGCCATGCGGCGCTGGCTGGAAGAGCGCAGCAGCGCGATACCCTCCGGGGACCTCTATGCGCGCCGCGTCTGAGCCCTGCGCGAGCGCTGGTTCCGCGTACTGGCTGCATGCGCGCTCGGGAAAGCGCCGGTGCCATCCTCACCGGCCGTTGGCGCCGTGGCGCAACAACCAGCGTACGTCCGCCGCGAAGGAGGCGACGAGCAGGGCCAGGGCCGTGAGCATGATCCCCGCAGCCCAGCCTGCGCTGACCCACGGCGCCAGGCTGATCAGAAGGGCAACCACCTGCACCACGCACACCGTCTTCCTGGCCAGGCTTTCGGGGAGCGGCGCGCGCAGGGCTGGCAGAAGAAGGCCGGCACCAACGAAGATATACCTGAGCAGCCCCACCAGCAGGACCCAGACACCCAGATCGCCCCGCTGCCACAGCAGCAGGCAGAGGACCAGGATGAAAAAGGCATCCAGTTCCATGTCGAAGCGCGCCCCGAAGTCACTGGCCGTCCCGGTCCGGCGGGCAACCGCGCCATCAACACCGTCCAGAATCAGCAGCAGGCTGGCTGTCGCCACCACCGCCCAGAGCACCGGATCCGCCAGCGTCGCCTGGAACGGCAGACCGGCGAGCACGGCCACACCGCTCGCCCGCAACAGCGTGATGCGGTCAGCCAGCCCCAGCCCGCGGGGCGCGCCACCGGCGGTCACCGCCCGCCCGACCAGCGCAACCATCACGCCGGCCACCACCAGGGCCTGCAGCAGGACCCCGGGCTTCCCCAACAGTGCCGCTGCACTGCCGGAAAGCAGCAGGGCCAGGACAAGAAACCCGATCAGTTCCGCGCGTACCGTTGGCGGTGACAGTGATCTGACCTGCGGCATGAGGGCTCCTGTCTATGCCTGATACGGTAAGGCGTTCATGGGCGAACATATCCAATCAGCGTTGAGGGCTCCACCATGAAAGCACAGGGCTTCTGGATAGAGGAACCGGGGCGCGGCGCGATACGGCAACAGCCATTACCCGCGCCCGGGGTCGCCGAGGCCCGGGTCCGGACCTTGTACTCGGGCATCAGCCGCGGGACGGAAAGCCTGGTGTTCAATGGCAGGGTGCCGGAGAGCCAGTACGCGGCCATGCGCGCCCCGTTTCAGGAGGGCGACTTCCCCGCACCGATCAAGTACGGCTACATGGCGGTGGGTGAGGTGGAAGACGGCCCCCCGGAACTGCTTGGCCAACGGGTGTTCTGCCTTCATCCGCACCAGGACCGGTTCGTGGTTCCGGTGACGGCACTGCACCCCTTGCCGGACGCGCTGCCCGCCGAGCGGGCGGTTCTCGGCGCCAATATGGAAACCGCGGTCAACGGGCTGTGGGATGCCATGCCGGGTGTGGGCGACCGCATCATCGTGGTTGGTGGCGGCGTGGTCGGCCTGCTGCAGGCCTGGCTGTGTGAACAGATTCCCGGCACACAGGTCACTGTAGTTGACAGCAATCCGGAACGCGCGGAGGTCGCCCGCACCCTTGGTCTGGGCTTCGCGCTGCCGGATGCGATTGACGGAGAGGCAGACCTGGTCATTCACGCCAGCGGCCAGGCCGCCGGTCTGCGGCACGCCCTGGCGCTCGCCGGCACCGAGGCCACCGTGCTGGAAATGAGCTGGTACGGCGCACAGGAGGTGGCACTGCCACTGGGTGAGGCCTTCCACTCCCGCCGGCTCACCCTGCGCAGCAGCCAGGTGGGCCGGCTTCCGTCAAACCGCCTGGCCCGCTGGGGCTACGCGCGTCGTATGCAACTGGCGCTGCGCCTGTTGTGCGACCCGGTGCTCGACGCGCTGATCACCGGCGAGTCGGATTTCCATGCGTTGCCGACCCTGATGCCCGCCTTGGCGCGCGCACCCGGCAACACCCTGTGCCATCGCATTCGTTACCGCTAGGAGGCGCCATGTTCAGTGTGAATGTCCGCGATCATTTCATGATTGCCCACAGTTTCCGGGGGGAGACCTTTGGCCCCGCGCAGCGCCTGCATGGCGCCACCTACGTTGTCGACGCCACCTTCCGGCGCCACGCCCTGGATGATGACGGCGTCGTGGTGGATATCGGCCTGGCAACCGACGTGCTCAAGGAGATTCTCGCTGGCTTGAACTACCGAAACCTCGATGACGAGAGCGCGTTCCGGGGCCAGAACACCACCACGGAGTTCCTTGCGCAGCATATTTTCCTGTGCCTGAAACAGGCCGTGGAGGAAGGCCGCCTGGGAGCAGGCGCGCATGGCCTCGACAGCATCGCGGTGACCCTTCACGAATCCCACGTCGCCTGGGCCAGCTACGACCAGAGCCTGCGGTGACGCCGCCCGCGGCCGACTGGCACCTGATGGTTGCCGGCCCGCTGGAGCAGGCCAGCGGGGGCTACCTATTTGATGCGCGCATCGTCGCGCAGTTGCGCCAGCGCGCGCATCGCATCACAGTGCACACGCTTCACGGGCGGTTCCCGCAGCCTGACCAAGACGCGGAAGCCAGCCTGGAACATGCCCTCTCGACGCTGCCGGATGGCGCACGGGTGGTGCTCGACGGCCTGTGCGCCGGTGCCCAGCCGGAGGTCATCCGCCGCCACGCCGGCCGTCTGCGACTGATCGCGCTGGTGCACCACCTGCTGGGTGATGAATCGGGCCTGCCGCCGGAAGCCGCGCGTGCGCTGCTCGCGCTTGAACAGGCGCAGTTGCAGTCGTGCCGGGGCTGCATCGTCACCAGCCGCACGACCGCTGATCGCGTCCAGGCCCTGGTGGGCCAGTCGCTGCCGCTGCGCGTGGTCGAGCCCGGCACGGAGCGCTGTGCACCGGCCGCGCCAGACCCATCCGGCCCACCGCAACTGCTGTGCGTGGGCAGCGTGGTGCCGCGCAAGGCACAGCATGTGCTGGTGGAAGCCTTGGCACAGATCGCCGACCTCCCCTGGCAGTGCCATTGCGTGGGCAGCCTCGCACGCGACACCGCCTATGCTGACCGGGTGCGCGATGCGATCCGCGCCCACGGGCTCGCGGATCGCGTGCTCCTGCATGGCGAACTCACGGCCGATGCCGTGGCTGCGCGCTACCATAACGCCTGCGTGTTCGTGCTGCCGTCCCTGCACGAGGGGTACGGCATGGCCTGTACCGAGGCCATGATGCGGGGGCTGCCGGTGATCACGACGTCTGCCGGCGCCCTGTCCCGGACCATTCCGGAAGACGCGGGCCTGCGCGTGCCGCCGGGTGACAGCACCGCCCTTGCCGACGCCCTGCGGCAGTGCCTGACATCGCCCGCCCTGCGGCAGCGCCTGGGCACGGCTGCACGCCGGCATGCCCTCGCCCTGCCGGACTGGGCGCAGGCCGCCGACCATTTCGCAGATGCGCTGGAGGCATTGGCATGACGGAGACCTTTGATGCCCGCTGGCTTGCGCTGCGTGAGCCGGTGGATCACCGATCCCGGCCATCCGCGCTGCTCAGCCCCCTGGCCGCGTGGCTGCGCGAGAAGCCTGCCTTTCAGGTGCTGGACCTGGGCAGCGGTCGCGGCAGCAACCTGCGCTACCTGTCGGGCCGGCTGCCGGGACAGCAGCACTGGATCGTACTGGACCATGACGCTGGGCTGCTGGCGGATGCCCGCTCCCCCGCCCGCCATGTCACCGTCACACCGTTGGTGCGCGACCTTAGGCAACCCGACAGCCTGCCCGTGGCGGGGGCTGACCTGGTCACCGCCTCCGCGCTGCTGGATCTCGTCTCGGAACACTGGCTCGCCGCGCTCGCGGACCGGTGTGCGGAAACGCGTGCGGCCGTGCTTTTCGCGTTGAACGTGGACGGCGAGATCGACTGGCAACCCGGCGACCCCGGCGATGCCGCGCTGCTGGATGCCTTTCATGCGCACCACCGCCGCGACAAGGGGTTCGGGCCCGCGCTGGGTATCCATGCCGCTGCGCGGGCAAGCGAGCTCTTCGCCCGCCATGGCTACACCGTCAGCCACATGCCAAGCCCCTGGCAGTTGACCGCGGCTGATGCGCCGCTGCGCGAGGCCCTGAGTGACGGCTGGGTGGCCGCAGCCACCGAGCAGCGGCCCGAGGCC
>SLCE01000072.1 GCA_007125985.1 Ectothiorhodospiraceae bacterium
CCGCACCGCCGAGGCGCTGGGAAACGGGCCGAAATAGCGGCCTTCGCCGCGCCGGGCGCCGCGGTGGAAGCCCAGGCGCGGATAGTCCTGGTGCCCGGACAGATAGATATGCGGATAGCTCTTGTCGTCCCGAAGCAGCACGTTGTAGCGCGGGTCGAGCTCCTTGATCAGGTTGTTTTCAAGGATCAGCGCTTCCGCCTCGGTGTGGGTGACAGTGAACTCGATGCCCCGCACCTGAGCCACCATGGCGGCCGTTTTTGGCTCCTTTGAGCTTTTGTTGAAATAGCTGGCCACCCGTCGCCGCAGACGACGCGCCTTACCGACATAAATCACCGAGCCGTCGGCATCCAGCATGCGGTAGACGCCGGGACGCTCGGGGATGTGCCGGACAACGGCCTTCGGGTCGAACGCTGTGGGATCGGTGGCGGGCATGGGGCTCGGGATCTGGCTACTGGAGCTGGTCAATCAGGCCATGCCGGATGGCCATGTGGGTCAATTCCACGTCGTTTTCCACGCCCAGTTTCTCGTACAGGCGATAGCGATAAGTGCTCACGGTTTTCGGGCTCAGGCACAGGGTGTCGGAGATCTCCTGCAACTTATGACCCTGGGTGATCATCAGCATGACCTGCATTTCGCGCCGGGAAAGTTTTTCGAAACAGTTGCCATTGCGCCCCATCACACCGGACAAGGCCATCTGCCGCGCAATATCGGCCCCGATGTACCGCTGACCATGGTTCACCTGTCGGATGGCACGGATGATTTCCTCCACATCACAGCCCTTGGTCAGATAACCCATGGCACCCGCCTCCAGCAGGCGACTGGGGTACGGCTCATCCATGTAGATGGTCAGGGCAATGATGCGGACACCCGGATGCACACGCAGCAGTTTGCGTGTGGCCTCAAGGCCGCCGATACCCGGCATGTTGACGTCCATCAGCACCACATCCGGACGGTTTTGCCGAGCCAATTGCAGGGCTTCCTCGCCGCTGCCTGCCTCGCCGACCACATCGATGTCCTCTACGTCCTCGAGAATGCGGCGTATGCCGCTGCGGACCAGCTGATGATCGTCAACCAGCAGCGTCCTGATCATGGTCTGTTGCCGACTTTCATTCCCATGGGCTTGATGATACGCGAATGCCGGCCCTTCCGGATAGCGGCTCAGCCAGAGGCGATCATCTCCTCCGCTTCCGGCATCCACCAGGCCGCAAGTGCCCCCAGTAGCGCCAGCAGCACCAACAGGGCGACCAGCACATTGACGCCGAACAGTTGGGCGACCAGGCCAAAGGCACCCGCCCCCAGGGCCAGCACGCCAATGCTGGTATTGCTGAACGCCACATACAATGGCCTTTCGTCCTTCGGCGCGGCGTCCACCAGATAGGTCTTGCGGCCAAGCCGCACGCCCGCTTCTGCAATCCCCAGCAGCATGAACACCAACGTGTACGCGTAGGTGCTCTGCATGGCTTCCGGCAACGCGGCGATCAACAGCGCCACCAGACCGGCCGCGCCGGCCATGACACCGCTCAGGCTGAGCACGGTGCGGCTGGATCTGTCAGAAAAATAACCCCACACAGGGCTGCTGATCACGCTTGCCAACCCGACGGTGACGATGAAGACGCCCAGCGCAGCCACCTCGCCGCCGAACACCTCCCGGCCATGCAGTGCATAAAACGGCATGGCCAGTTCCACCGACAGCAGCAGTCCACGGGTATACAGATAACGCCGGTAGCCCACCAGATCCCGGGTCACCCGCAACCCCTCGGCCAACTCCTGCACCGGGTTACGGCCGCCCTGGGTGGCGCCGGGTTCTTCCAGAATCACGGCAAACAGCCAGGCGGCAATCAGCCAGAGCCCGGCCGCAATCACCACCATCGACGCATACGTGAACTCGTCGGCCGAATCGCCCACGCCGTAATGCAGCACCAGACCCGCGATCAGCGTCAACAGCCCACCAATGGCGGCCCTGTTGGAGAGCATGCGCCCGCGGCGCCCTTTGGGAATGGTCTTGCCGGTGACATCCTGGAAGGCCACCGAGGCCACGCCACTGAAGACGCTGAACACAGCGAACAGCAACAGCACCACCACCCCGGCCAACACTGGCTCCAGGGTCAGCACCGCCACGGCGATCAGTAACAGCATCAGCGCCTGGATAACGCCGGCAGCCACCCAGATCCATTTGCGCAGGGCCAGGCGCCGGATCTGCCCGGAAACCAGCAACTGTGGCGCCAGCGAACCGGCCTGCTTGATCGGCATGAGAAAACCGATAATCAGTGCGGGCGCACCAATGACAGACAGCAGCCAGGGGAGGACCAGGTTCGGGCCGCCGATCTGCTCCGCCAGTTTGGACGCGGCGCCGTTGCCGACGTTGCAGACATAATTGCGTGGCACATCGGTGCAGGCGCTGTCGGGAATGGCCTCGCAGGCCCGCTCGTCGCTGTCGTCCCCGCTCAGTACCCGATAAACCCGCTCGAGCCGCGCTTCTGATGCCATGCCCTCTCCTTCGTTATATCCCCTGTTCCCGTGAGGTCGCGCACGGGGCCGCCCGGGCCTGATACAGTACTGGCGCAAAACCATATCACAGGGCAGGCCCATGACAACGGACTACCAGGCACCCGTACTGCGCATACTTCCCGACGCCGGCGAACCGGAACCCCTCCAAGGGCTTTACCTGAACGCCCCACTACCGGATAGCGGGCGGCTTGGCCCCTTCGTTTACGGCAACTTCGTCACCACGCTGGATGGCCGTATCTCGCTGCATGATGAGGAAACGGGCGTCGAGGGCGTGCCGCCCAGCATTGCCGACCCGCGGGACTGGCGCCTGTTTCAGGAACTGGCGGCGAGAGCCGATGCGCTGATCACCAGCGGCCGATATCTGCGCGACCTCAAGGCCGGCACCGCACAGGATGTGCTGCCCCTGGGAACAGGCCCCGCCTTCGCCGATCTCCGGCAGTGGCGCCAGGATCAGGGGCTTCCCGCACAACCTGATGTGATCGTACTGAGCGCTTCCCTGGAATTCGAACCGCCACAGCAGTTGCTGGATCAGGGGCGCCGCCTGGTTGTCCTGACCACCGAGCAGGCTGCTGACAGCCAGGCCAGACGGCTCATGGAGCGTGGTGTTGAAGTCAGGCGCATCTGCAGCGGCCCACGCGTGGGCGGGGCAGAGGCGGTGCGAGTGATCGGCGACCTTGGATACAGGCGCGTCTACAGTGTGACCGGCCCGTGGGTATTCCACAGCCTGGTGGAGGCTGGCGCCCTGGATGCCCTGTTCCTCACCTGGCGTCAGCGCATTGTCGGTGGCCAGGACTTCTCCACCATTACCTCGGGCCCGCAGCTACGGCCCCCTGCGGATTTCCGCCTGCACTGGATGTACCGCGATCTGGCACCGCACTCCGTTGAGCAGTTCTACTTGTGCCTGCGCCCGGTTTGAGCCCGCTTACTCCGGAATACCGCCGCGGGTGAGCGCCCGGGGGTCCAGAAGCCGCTCCAGTTCGGCCCGCTTCAGATCCGTGAGTTCCAGCGCCACATCGATCACCGGCCGCCCCTGCTGGTAGGCCTGCTTGGCAATGGCCGCCCCCTTCTCATAGCCCACCACACGGTTGAGCGCGGTGACCAGAATGGGGTTGCGACCCAGGTCCTGATCCAGACGCTCGGCGTTCACCGTGAACCCGGCAATCGCCTGGTCCGCCAACAGCCGGCAGGCGCTCCCCAGCAGCTCGATACTCTGCAGTAGGTTGTAGCCGATCACCGGCAGCATCACATTGAGCTGGAAGTTACCGGACTGCCCGGCCACCGCGATGGTGGTGTCGTTGCCCATGATCTGCGCGGCCACCATGGCCACGGATTCCGGAACCACCGGATTGACCTTGCCCGGCATGATGCTGGAACCCGGCTGCAACGCGGGCAGCGCGATCTCGCCCAGGCCCGCCAGCGGACCGCTGTTCATCCAGCGCAGATCATTGGCGATCTTCATCAACGAGACGGCGAGCACGCGGAGCTGGCCGGAGAGTTCCACGGACGCGTCCTGGCTCGCCAGGCTCTGGAAATGGTCTCGACTGGGGCGGAACGGGAGTGTCGTGCGCTCTGCCATGCGCGCCGCGAACCGGGCGGCGAACTCCGGGTGCGCATTGATGCCTGTACCCACCGCCGTGCCACCCTGGGCCAGTTCCAGAATCCGCTTCTGGCTGTCGGCCAGGCGCTCGGCGCCCAGGGTCAGTTGGCTGGACCAGGCGCCGAGCTCTTGACCCAGCGTCACCGGCATGGCGTCCATCAGATGGGTACGGCCGGTCTTGGGAACCGCCTGCAGCTCGTCCGCCCTGCGGTCGATGACCTCGCGAAGGTGGGAGACTGACGGTAACAGCCTGTCCCGCAGTTCCAGTGCAGCACTCAGATGAATAGCGGTGGGGATCACGTCATTGCTGCTCTGCCCCATGTTCACATGGTCATTGGGGTGCACCTGCCCAGCGCCCCGCGCCTGGGATGCGAGTCGGGCAATGACTTCGTTGGCATTCATGTTGGAGCTGGTGCCGGACCCGGTCTGAAACACGTCCACCGGGAAATGCTGGTCGTGGGCACCGTCCGCCACCGCCTCGGCGGCCTGCACAATGGCATCAGCCAGTTCGCCCTCCAGCAGCGCCAGATCCCGGTTTACCTCTGCCGCGGTTGCCTTGATCAGCCCCAGGGCACGGATGAACGCACGCGGCATTGTCAGCCCGCTGACCGGGAAGTTCTCCACCGCACGTTGGGTCTGTGCCCCGTACAGGGCATCCGCCGGCACCTGAAGTTCCCCCATGCTGTCGCGTTCGGTGCGATAACCACTCATGATCTGCCTCCGTTGGCCCGAATACGCTGCCTGTCACGGGCATCCGTCTTGGGAGCCTTCAATACGCCGGCCCAGTGTCCTCAGGGTAATCCCCCGACCGCGAACCTGCTAGAATTCGCTCCTGTCGAATTCCCCTAGGCGCAGCCCGCGCCCAAGACCTGACACGCAGCGGAGCAAGCATGGAACTGAGCAGACTCACCGCCATCTCGCCGGTGGATGGCCGCTATGGCAGCAAGACCGAATCCCTTCAACCCATCGCCAGCGAATACGGCCTGATTCGCTACCGCGTTATTGTCGAGGTGCGCTGGTTGCAGGCTTTGGCAGCCGAACCGGCAATCCGGGAAGTGCCACCGTTGTCCGACGAGGCACGCCGCTTCCTGGATCGCATTGTCAGCGAGTTCAGCGTCGAGGACGCCGAGGCGGTCAAGGCCATCGAACGCACCACCAACCATGACGTCAAGGCCGTGGAGTATTTCCTCAAGCAGCGCATGGCGGACAATGCCGAGCTGCACGCCATCACGGAGTTCGTGCATTTCGCCTGCACGTCGGAGGACATCAACAACCTGTCCTACGGGCTGATGCTTCGCGGCGCCCGGGACGAGGTCATCCTGCCGACACTGGACCGCATTATCCGCGCCATGACCGAACTGGCGCACAGCCTGGCCGGCGTACCCATGCTCTCTCGCACGCACGGCCAGCCGGCCAGCCCCACCACCCTGGGCAAGGAGATTGCCAACGTGGTGTACCGGCTGCAGCGCCAGCGCAAGCAGGTGGCGGCGGTGCCCATCCTGGGCAAGATCAACGGCGCGGTGGGCAATTACAATGCGCACATCGCCACCTACCCGGAAGTGGACTGGCCCGCATTCGCCCGCGCCTATGTGGAAGGCCTGGGGCTGGACTGGAACCCGTACACCACGCAGATCGAGCCCCACGATTACGTGGCCGAGCTGTTCGACGCCCTTGCCCGCAGCAATACGGTGCTCATCGACTTCGCCCGGGATGTGTGGGGCTACATCAGTCTGGGCTATTTCAAGCAGCGCCTGGTGGAGGGCGAGGTGGGCTCATCCACCATGCCGCATAAGGTGAACCCCATCGATTTCGAGAATGCCGAAGGGAATCTGGGTATTGCCAATGCCTTGTTCGGCCACCTGGGCGCCAAGCTACCGATTTCCCGCTGGCAGCGGGATCTGACCGACTCCACTGTACTGCGCAACATTGGTGTCGGCCTGGCGCACAGCCTCATCGCCTACGAGGCCTTGCTCAAGGGCATGAGCAAACTGGCGGTTAACGAAGCGCAGATGGCGGCGGATCTGGATGGCAACTGGGAAGTCCTTGCCGAGGCGATTCAGACGGTGATGCGGCGCCACGGCATCGAGGAGCCGTATGAAAAACTGAAGGCACTGACCCGGGGCAAGCGTGTGGACCAGGAGGGCCTGAAGGCTTTTATCGCCACACTGGATCTGCCGGAACCCGTCCGTCAGGAACTGGCCGCGTTGACGCCTGGCCGCTACACCGGCAACGCGGAACAGCAGGCCCGGGACATCTGAGCCATGCTCCCGAAGCCGGAAACCCTGCTGGGCGGGCTCAGTGCCCGGGAATTCCTGCGTGACTTCTGGCAGCAAAAGCCCCTGCTGGTCCGCCAGGCCTGGCCGGGGTTCCAGCCCTTGCTGGATCCCGAAACACTGGCAGGCCTGGCCCTGGAGCCAGAGGTGGAATCCCGCCTGATCCGGGAAACGGCCGACGGCTGGCAGTTGCAGCACGGCCCCATCGCCGAAACCACCTTTCAGCAGCTGCCGGAGAGTCACTGGACCCTGTTGGTGCAGGACATGGACAAATTGCTGCCGGAACTGCAGACGGTGCTGGACGCCTTCCGTTTCCTGCCGGATTGGCGGCTTGACGACCTGATGGTCAGCTATGCCGCCACGGGTGGCTCGGTAGGCGCCCATGTGGACCAGTATGATGTCTTTCTGCTGCAGGCATCCGGCACACGACGCTGGGATATCGACCGGCGGCCAGGGGCCCCGCTGCCGGAGCGGGATGATGTGCCTTTGCGCCAGTTGCGGCAGTTCGAGGCAAGTGACAGCTGGGTACTGAAACCTGGGGATATGCTTTACCTGCCCCCCGGGGTGCCACACCTCGGCGTGGCGCTGGACCCATGCATGACTTTCTCCATCGGCTTCCGCGCGCCCACAGACGAGGAACTGCTGGCGGAGTTGCTGCAAACCCTGCTGGAAAGCGGCGACCAACCGACGTTTTTCACCGATCCGGGCCGCGCACCCTGCAAACATCCCGCGGTTTTGGACAATGGCAGCCTAAGGCGGGCAAGGGAATTGATCCGCCTGCGACTCGCCCGCCTGGACGATAGACACTTGGACCGCATCTTTGCCCGCACCGTCACTCAGGGAAAACCCGGCTTTGAAGACCGTGCCCCGGACTCATCGCTCAGCATGGATCAACTGCGGCAGCAATTAACCGCCGGATGCGAGCTGAGCGCCCATCCCGCTCTCCGAGTTGCATTGCTGGACGATCTGCCCGCCGGCTGGTGCTTCATCGAAGGCGAGGAGTACCGTCTCGACACGGAGCGCCATGCCATGTTGCGCACGCTCACCGCCCGCCGTACCGTAAACGGCGAGGACTTGCTGCCCTGGATTGACCAGCCCGACTGCATGACCCTGCTGCTGGAGCTGATCAATCAGGGCCACTGGGAGTTGGTTGGCGATGAACATGAATGAGAGCTGGCGGGTGCGGCACGGCAGCTGGCAGCAGCTGCAACGGCAGGCGGCGCCCATCCGGCAAGCGGTATTCGTCATGGAACAGGGTGTACCGGAAGCCCTGGAGCTGGATGACCTGGATGCCGTCTCCGAGCACTGGCTGGCCAGCGATGAACAGGGCTCGGCGATCGCAACGGGCCGGCTGACGCCGGATGGCCACATCGGCCGCCTCGCCGTTCTCTCTCCCTGGCGCGGCCAGGGCGTGGGCGCGCTGATTGTCCGGGACATGCTGCGCCATGCCCGTGACCGGGGTTATGAGCAAGTCGTGCTCAATGCGCAGACCCATGCCCTGGGCTTCTACCAGGGTCTGGGGTTCCAGGCAGAGGGGCCGGTATTCGATGATGCCGGGCTGCCCCATCGGCGCATGGTTCAGCGCCTCACACCGGCTGCGGCACAGCGGGGGAAATCAACGGAATGAGCACGTCGGAACGTATTCGAGTCACCACCCAGGAGCAGGCAACCGAAGCGGTGATCGCCCTGCTCCGTTCCGCACGTCGTGGTGTGGACATTCTTTCACCGTCACTCGATCCGCTGCTTTACGACAGCAGCGACGCCGTCGACGCCATTCGCAACATGATCGTCAATGCGGGACGGTATGCGCAGGTGCGCGTGCTGATTGCCGATGCGGCCGGGGTGGCAGCCCGCGGCCATCGCTTGCTGGAGTTGAGCCGCCAGCTCAGTACCTATGTGACGATCCGCCGACTGGCCGAGGATGACCGGCACGAGGATATCGCCATGCTGCTTGTGGACCGGGAAAGCTTCCTGCACTGGGGGCCGGGCAGCGCTTACGCGGGCCACGGCCAGTGGGAGAGCCGCGGCACCTGCCGGCGTCACAGCCAGCATTTCCAGGACTGCTGGGACCGATCAGAGCCGGACCCGGCCCTGCGGCGTCTGCACCTCTAAGGAAGCACAGCCACTCAGGCCCAGAGGTCCTGCAGGCGCTCACGGTTCATCATCAGCCATTGCATGGCGATAATGGGCATGGCGCTGTTCAGAATGCCGTTGTGCAGCATGTCCACGGCCTCGTCATAGGACACCACATGCACACGGATGTCCTCATTCTCATCGTCCACCCCATGGATACCGCCCAGCCCGTCTACCTTCACATGCCCGCAGAACAGGCTCACCCGCTCGGACGTACCCCCGGGGCTGACCATGTAGTCGCAGATATGCTCGAGATCCAGCAGTTCCGCATCAGCCTCTTCGCGCGCCTCCCGGCGCACGGTTTCCTCTGCGGAGTGTCCCGGTTCCAGGATGCCGGCCACCGTCTCGAACAGCCATGGGCTGCTACCGGTATCCAGAGCGCCGACGCGGAACTGTTCCACCAGGACCACGGCATCCTCCACCGGGTCGTAGGGTAATACGGCGGCGGAATGCCCGCGCTCGAACAGTTCGCGGGTGAACTCCGGGCTCATGCCCCCAGCAAACAGGCTATGCCTTAACCGGTAGCGGTACATCCGGAAGAAGCCCCGGAAAACTTCTTCCTTATCAAGCACATCGTACTGCATCCGCAGACACCCCCTGCTATCGATTCGGCAACTCGAAACACGCAATACTCTCCACATGCGCCGTATGCGGGAACATGTCCATCACCCCGGCTTCCAGCAGCCGGTAACCGTATTGATGCACGAGTTTACCGGCGTCACGGGCCAGTGTAGACGGGTTGCAGGACACGTAGACGATACGCCGGGGTTTGAACCAGGCCACCTGCGGCAGCACTTCCAGTGCGCCGGAACGCGGAGGGTCCAGCAGCACCTTGTTGAAATCGGCCCGCGCCCATGGGTAATGGTCCACGGGCTCCGCCAGGTTTGCCATGTGGAATTCTGCATTACCCAGGCCGTTCCGGGCCGCGTTGTCCCGGGCGCGTTCCACCAGCGCCTGATCTCCCTCCACACCGACGACAGCGCCGGCCTTCCGGGCCAGGGGCAATGTGAAATTGCCCAGGCCGCAGAACAGGTCCAGCACACGATCCGCAGGGCCGGGATCCAGCATGTCCAGCACACGGTCCACCATCTGCAGATTCAACGCGTTGTTCACCTGCGTGAAATCCGTCGGCCGGAAATGCAGCCGCTCACCGGCCACGTCGTAGTAGAGCTCCGGCTGGTCAGGCCAGACCGGGGCAACGGTCTGCTCGTTACCGGGCTGCTGCAGGATCATCAGATCGTGGGTCTCACCAAAGTCCCGCAGCCGGGTGAGGTCCGCGTCGGTCAGGGGTTCCAGATTACGGAAGACCAGGGCCGCACCGTTATCGCCAATGGCCACCTCGATCTGGGGGATACGATCAGGGCGACTGAGGCCGGCAATCAGATCTGAAAGCGCCCGCAGCCGGTGCCCGAGACGGGGGTCAAGCACGTCGCAGGAATCCATGTCCGCCACGTACGGGCTGTGTTTTTCGCGAAACCCCACCAGCACGCGCCCCTTGCGCGGCACGTCCTTCACCGCCAGCCGGGCCTTGCGCCGGTAGCCCCAGACCGGTCCCTGCAACGGCGGCAACACCTGCTCGGGTTGAACACGGCCGACGTGATCCAGCAGTTCCAGCAGCACGTCCTGTTTGAATGCGATCTGCCGCTCCGAGGCCAGGTGCTGCAGGCTACAGCCGCCGCAATTGCCGAAGTGGGGGCAACGCGGTTCGATGCGTTCCGGCGCCGCCTTCTCCACTTCCAGCACTTTGGCTTCATCGTAGCGACGATGCCGTCGCGTATACTGGGCAGAGACCACTTCTCCCGGCAATGCGCCGTGGACGAAGACCGTTTTCCCCTCCACCTGGGCAATGCCACGCCCTTCGTGACTGAGAGCATTGACCTCCAGGCGCACCGGTTCTTTTGGCAGGCGCGGTTTCCGACGACGCCCCATGTCAGCTCTCCTCTTCCCCACCAGCGGGCGCCTGTTCCAGGGGTGACGGCTTCCAGGCCTCCAGGAATTGCTCGAAGTGTGGCCGCCCTTCTTCCGCCAGGGTTTCGCGCACCAGTGCACATTCCCGCGCGTACGCGGCCGCATCCAGATGGCCCCGGATCAGTTGGAAGCGCAAATAGACCAGATAGGTGTTCAGCACATCGGTTTCGCAGTAATCCCGCACCCGGTCGAATTCGCCATTGCAGATGGCATCCCAGACCCGTGCGCCGCTCATTCCCATTTTCCCGGGAAACCCGCACAGGCTGGCAATTTCGTCCAACGGCGCGTTGGCCCGGGCCTGATAGCCGGCAAGCACATCCATCAGATCCGTATGCCGATCATGGAAA
>SLCE01000144.1 GCA_007125985.1 Ectothiorhodospiraceae bacterium
CTCGTGATCCAGCGTCTGGCTGAGCCTGCGTGCCGCGCGCAGATACTGGTTGATTTCCTTGATGACATGAATCGGGAGGCGGATTGTGCGAGTCTGGTTCATGATTGCCCGCTCGATGGTCTGCCGGATCCACCAGGTCGCGTAAGTGGAAAAGCGGAAACCGCGCTCGGGATCAAACTTCTCCACTGCCCGGATTAGGCCCAGGTTCCCTTCCTCGATCAGATCGAGAAATGCCAGCCCGCGGTTCATGTAGCGTCGTGCGATTTTCACCACCAGGCGGAGATTGCTCTCAATCATGCGTCGGCGGGATGCCTCGCACCCGCGCTGCGCACGTCGAGCGTAATAGACCTCCTCTTCCGCTGTCAGCAGCGGCGAGAAGCCGATTTCATTCAGGTAAAGCTGGGTTGCGTCAAGGCTGGTTCCGCTGTATTCCCCTGGTGCGAATTGCACCGCTTCCGGCGCTGCCTTCTCCGGTTCGTCGGCCTCGCCATCCAGGACGAGTTCCTCGTCATCACCGGAGTCCTCTACTTGCGGTTCATCCTGAACCTCGAACTCCACCGCACCACTTTCCAACTGCCGCCGCCTGGACATGATTCTCCTCCCTGTCACCCCGGCCTGGCACCGTGCCCTGCCGAACCGACACTTACGGCTCATGGCTTGCAGCCTGTCTCGGCCTTCTCGCCAATATATGCCTCTGCAAATTCACGTGCAAGCGCTTGACCTGTCAGTTATTCCGACACCCAATTCTGATACCATTTCAGGGAAGAAAACGCTGCGGATCCACGGGGTTTCCGTCCTGACGCAGTTCAAAATGCAGCAATGCCCGGCCGCCGCTGGTGCCCATGCGTGCGATGGTCTGCCCCTGGCGCACATCCTCACCTTCGCTCACAAGCAACTCGCGGTTGTATCCGTAGGCAGTCAGGAAGTCACCGGAGTGCTTGATGATGACCAGGTTGCCATAGCCCACCAGGCCACTCCCGCTGTAAACCACCCGGCCGGCAGCCGCGGCCTTGATCGACTCCCCTTCGCTACCGGCGATATTAATGCCCTGCTTGCCATCCGCATCTGCCGAGAAAGTCTTCACCACCTCGCCCTCCACGGGCCAAGCCCAGCCATTGGACCGGCTGGCTGGCGGAGAGGAGGAGGCGGCCGGACGGTTCGGGCGCGTTTGCTGGGTTCGCGAGGTCTCACGGGACGCCCCGGGAGCCGGCTGCGGCGCCGAGGCAGTGTGAGTGGTAGCACCGCCGGATGCACTGAGTCGCAGCGTTTGCCCTGGATAGATGATGTAAGGCGAGCTGATGTTGTTCCATCGCGCCAGGTCCCGGTGGTCGACACCGAAGCGAAATGCAATGGAATACAGCGTGTCACCACGGACGACCTCGTAGCGGCCGTCACGGCTGTCACCGCTGGCCCGTGCCGTGCGGTCGCTCACCGGTGCATAGGTATCCCCCGCGCAACCGGATAAGACGGCCAGCGCCAGAGCCCATGCAGCGAGCAATCGCAAGTTTGGTGCCTTCATTCCCGTCGTCTGTCAGCCCATCACGTCCATGATGCCCTGCATGCCCGTCACCTGCCACAGCCAGGGAAGTGCGCCACCCGGGAAGCGCTCCCTAGTGGATGAAGCCGAAATACAACACGATGAGCAGCACGACCGATCCCCAGCCCATCCAGTCCAGGTACGGTTTCAGGTAAGGCTCCACTTTCGGCCCTCCCCAGCCCATGATCAGCGCCACCAGGAAGAAGCGCAAGCCGCGCCCCAGCAACGAGGCGAGCACAAACGGCAGCAACGGCAACGCAAGCCCGCCGGCTGCGATCGTGAACACCTTGTACGGAATGGGCGAAAAACCGGCCAGCAGGACCACCCAGAAGCCGTAATCCAGAAACCAGGCTTGCGCCTGTTGCAGGGCCAGCTCATGCCCGGCGGCAATGATCCACGGCTCCACCAGACCCATGGCGAAATAGCCGACCAGATAACCCAACACCCCGCCCAGCACCGAGGCCACGGTGGTCACCAGCGCGAAACGCAGCGCCCGGTGCGGTTGCGCCAAGGACATTGGCGCCAGCATGACATCCGGCGGGATGGGGAAGAACGACGATTCGGCGAAGCTCAGGAGCGCCAGATAGCGCTCCGCATAGCGATGCGCCGACCAGGTGAGCACGCGTTCGTACAGGCGGGAGAAAATTCGCATCAGCGGGTACCGCCGAGCATGGGCACGAAACTGACCTGATCCAGCACCTCTCGCTCCAAGGCACCACCCCGTCGGCGAATCAGCAACAGTTCCTGACCTCCACGCCCCCCCACCGGAGCCACCAGACAGCCGCCTTCCGCCAATTGGTCGAGCAACTCCGCAGGCACCTCAGCAGGTGCCGCCGTGAGCAGAATGCCATCGAATGGTCCGTGACTGGCCCAACCTTCATAGCCATCCCCCAACCGCGCCCGCACATTGTGGTAGCCCAGCTGCCGAAGGCGCCGCTGCGCCTGGCGGGCCAGAAAGCTGATTCGCTCGATGGTGTACACCGATGGCACCAGCTGGGCAAGGATGGCTGCCTGGTAGCCCGAGCCGGTGCCGATCTCCAGCACGTTCTCCGGCGTGCCATCTAGCAACAGGGCCTCGGTCATGCGCGCAACGACATAGGGCTGTGAGATGGTCTGCCCGTGGCCGATGGGCAAGGCCGTGTCATCATAGGCGCGACTGGCCAGCGCCTCATCCACGAACAGGTGCCGGGGCGTGTTGCGCATGGCCTCAAGGACCGCTTCGTTACGGATCCCGCGCTCCCGCAGCCGATCAATCAGCCGCGCCCGGGTCCGTTCCGAGGTCATGCCGATGCCCCGCCGATGCAACTCATCGATCATGACAGCCCCGCAATCCACCCGGCGATCTTGTCCAGTGCCTGGTAGCGGGTCAGGTCAATCTGGATGGGCGTAATCGACACCGCTCCATGACGCACGGCATAGAAATCGGTGCCCTGGCCGGCATCCTGTTCGGAGCCAGGTGGCCCGATCCAGTAGATCGGCCGCCCTCGGGGATCCCTGTCCCGCACCACGCCTTCGGCCTTGTGCCGCTGCCCGAGGCGGGTGGCCTCGAAACCCTTGAGCTGCTCCCACGGCAGATCCGGGACATTCACATTCAATATCGTATCCGCCGGCAAGGGATCACTGAGCAGACGATTGACCAGCAACGATGCCACCCGCGCGGCGGTGTCGTAGTGCTTGGGCTTGTGGGCGACCAGCGAGATGGCGATGGCAGGCAGCCCCAGGAAACGCCCTTCCGTGGCGGCGGCAACCGTCCCGCTGTAGAGAATATCGTCCCCCATGTTGGAACCCGCGTTGATCCCCGAGACCACCATATCCGGGTCCTGATCAAGGAGGCCGGTTACAGCCAGGTGAACGCAGTCCGTGGGTGTGCCTTCCACGCGGTAGATACGGTCTTCCACCTCGGTGGCGCGAATCGGCAGATCGAGTGTCAGCGAGTTGCTCGCCCCGCTGCGATCGCGATCCGGTGCAACAATGGTGATGTCACCGAGTTGCGCCATTTCCGCTGCCAGCGCCCGGATCCCCGGCGCCATGTAACCATCGTCATTGCTGACCAGAATGTGCATGCCTAGCTGTGTCTCCTCATTGTGATGCCGGGTGCGTGGCCGGCCCTGACGGCGCGCCTCAGTATACCGGCACCGGCGCCGCAGGAAGAAACCGGTATCTGCCCGATCCGAACATGTACCCCATGGTAACTGTCTTCGTATACTGGGAACGCGATTCCGAGCACATTCGGATTACCGACCACCAGGAGCAGTCATGAGCGATTCCACGGATGACGACATGGACGCGTTTCGCCGCGCCGTCGCCGATGTCCGCCCCCTGCGCCATGACCGGGTCGCGCTGCAGCCACCCCGGCCGCGCCCCAGTGCCCGGCAGCGCCGCCAGGACGAAGCCCGGGTGTTGCGCGAGCTGCTGACCCATGAGCTGGAGCCGGAGCACGTCGAAACCGGGGAAGAGCTGCTGTTTGCGAGGGAAGGCGTGCAGAAGCGGGTCATGCGCAAACTAAGGCGCGGCCAGTATCCTCCCCAGGAGGAACTGGACCTCCACGGCATGACCGTTCCGGTGGCGCATGAGGCGCTACGGGTTTTTCTGGCGGAATGCCGGCACCACCGCTATCGCTGCGTGCGCATCATCCATGGCAAGGGAAACCGCTCCAGCAACCGAGGCCCTATCCTGAAAACCAAAGTGGATCGCTGGCTGCGCCAATGGGATGAGGTGATCGCCTTCGCCTCGGCCCGCCCGGTGGACGGCGGCACGGGCGCGGTTTATGTGCTGCTGCGCGCCTGACCGTGCATCGGCAATCAGCCGGTTTCCGCCAGTTCACGCACAACCGCGGTGGCGTAGCTGCCGGGAGGGAGGCTGAAGGCCAGCTCCACGCTGTCTGACGCCGGCCAATGCCAGGCCAGCGCGGAGACCGGCAGGCGCAGCGCCCGACGGTCGGCGCGCATCCGGAACACCTCCAGCCCTTCCGCCAGCTGCGCATAGCGCGCCAGAACGGTCTGCTCCAGCTCCGCCGTGACGCCGCCCGGCTCCAGACCGTCAATGCCATGGAGCGGACCGGTGGGATGCAGGTCCATTCGGGCCAGGCGCGGGTCCGCACTGGTCCCGGCATCCGCCACGAACACGCTGCGACTCCCGGAGAAGGTCATCAGATCGCCCGGCAGCGCGCTCTGCCAGCTATCCTCGGTTACGCGAGCTGCCAACACCTGATTGAACAACAGGCTACGGGCAGCCGACAGATACAGACCACGCACATGGCGGTCACGCACGCGTTCGCCGGCGAACAACCGCTCGGCGTGTTCCAGATTGCCGCCTTCCCGGCCAAAGCGCTGCTCGCCAAACCAGTTGGGCACACCGAACCGGGCCACCGTGAATAATCGCCGTGCCAGGGCTGACGAGGAACCCTGCAGCTCACGCAGCCGAATCACGAACCGGTTGCCCCTCAAGGCTCCCGTGCGCAGCTTGCGTCGGTGGCGTACCGTTTTCAGAACCCGGATTCCGTCCGGCGGCTCGGGCAGGGTGATCTCGCGCCCGGGCAGATGAATTCCAAACCACTGGTCAGTGACCGCATGGCGATCCTTCAGCCCTGCATGCGTGACGTCCCGGCGCCGCACCGACAAGGCATTCGCGAGCCAACGGCTGACGTCCGCCGTGTTGAGGCCGCGTTTGCGGACCAGTACCAGCAGATGCTCCCCGGCGCCGCTGGGTTCGAAGGACAGCTGCTCCTCCACCCGGAAGTCTTCCGGCTCAGAGCGCATTCGCCCACGCACCGGTGGTGGCCCCCAAGCCCGGGGTAGCCCATACCAGGCCGCTTGCAACCAATTGGTCACGGCCGCTGCGCCTGCAGCAGCACCACGGCCTGCGCGGCCACACCTTCGCGGCGCCCCGTGAAGCCCATCTGCTCCGTGGTGGTCGCCTTCACGCTGGCGCAGTCCAGCGGGATGCCGAGATCAGCCGCGAGGTGCTCGCGCATGGCAGGGATGTACGGCGCGAGTTTCGGCTCCTGCGCGATCACTGTGGCGTCCACATTCGCCACGCGAAAGCCACGCTCTCTGACCATGTCGAATGCGGCGCGCAGCAAAACCCGGCTGTCCGCCCCCTTCCAGCGCGGGTCAGTGTCCGGAAAGTGCTGACCGATATCCCCCGCTGCGATCGCCCCCAACAGGGCGTCGGTGACCGCGTGCAGCAGGGCATCCCCATCCGAATGCGCCTCCAGGCCCCGGTGGTGAGGGATTTCCACACCACCCAACACCAGGCGGCCGCCCTCCTTGAAGCGATGGGCGTCAAGCCCCTGTCCGATCCGCAGCATCGGCTGGCTCCTCTTCCATGACCCCCTGCGACCGCAGGATGGCCTCAGCCAGCGGCAGATCCGCCGGCCGGGTGATTTTCAGATTCGTGCTTTCCCCTTCCACCAGCAGCGGCTGAAAGCCCTGGCGTTCCATGGCCTGGGCCTCGTCCGTGACCGTGAACTCACCCTCCAGGGCCTGCTGCAGGGAACGCAGAAGGGGAAGTAGCGGGAAAAGCTGGGGCGTCATGGCATGCCAGAGTCCAGCGCGGTTCGCGGTTGCGGCAACACAGCCCTCCTCGCCTTCACGTTTCAGCGTGTCACGCACCGGATACGCCAACAGCGCCCCGTGGCGGCTGATCATGCCCTGCTCCAGCAGGCGATCCAGTTCAGGCCGGGTCAGGCAAGGACGGACGGCGTCGTGCACAAGCACCCAGGCATCCTCTCCTGCCCGGGGCAGCAAGGCTTCCAGGGCATTGAGTACCGACTGGAAGCGTTCCGCCCCGCCGTTGACCGTGAAAACGGGCTTGGCGGACTGCATGGCCTGCCGGGGCCAATAGGGGTCATCCCGCCCCAAAGCCACCATGCAGCCGGTGACGGCCGGATGATCCAGCAACGCCTGCAGACTCCAGTGAATTACCGGACGCCCAAGCAATGGCAGGTACTGTTTCGGAATACGCGCCTGCATCCGCCGTCCAACACCGGCGGCGGGCACCACCGCCCAGATGGGCGGCGAATCCTGTGCATTCATGGTTCGGAAACCTGATAAAAGACTTCGCCTTCCCGGATCATGCCCAGCTCACTGCGGGCACGTTCCTCCAGCGCTTCGAGGCCGTCCTTCAAATCGCGCACTTCGGCGTCCAGTGCCGCGTTCCGTTGACGCAGACGTTCGTTGCGCGCCTCTTGCTCGGCCAGTGCCTCGCGTAGCTGCCAGACCTGAACCAGGCCCCCGTCCCGGGACCAGAGCTGCACCTGAAGCAACAGGAACAGGCCGGTGAGCAGCACGATTAGCAGTCGCATAGGCAGCGTGTCCCGCTATCCACGAGGCAATGCATCGGCCGCAGGAGCGGCCATTCCGTGCCCACACCATGCCCCACTCCCGCCAGCGCGGCAAGTGGGGCAACAGGCAGCCTGATCAGAAATTTTTCAGGTTCGGGAACGCCTTACGTCCGGCATAGACAGCGGCATCGCCCAGCTCGGCCTCGATACGCAGCAGTTGGTTGTACTTGGCCACCCGGTCGGAACGGCACAGCGAGCCGGTCTTGATCTGCGTGGCCGAGCTGGCGACGGCGAGATCCGCAATGGTGGTGTCCTCGGTTTCCCCGGAGCGGTGGGACACCACCGCCGTGTAACCCGCTTGCTCCGCCATGGCGATGGCATCCAGCGTTTCGGTCAGCGTACCGATCTGGTTGAACTTGATCAGGATGGAGTTACCGATCCCCTTGTCGATCCCCTCTTGGAGGATACGGGTGTTGGTGACAAACAGGTCGTCACCCACCAGCTGACAACGGTTGCCCAGCTTCTCGGTGAGCAGCTTCCAGCCATCCCAATCGCCCTCGTCCATGCCGTCTTCGATGGTGATGATCGGGTATTTGTCCACCCAGCCAGTGAGTACATCCGCGAACTCCGCCGCCGTGTAGCGCTTGCCTTCCGACGCCAGCACGTAGCTGCCGTCCTTGTAGAATTCAGAGCTTGCCACATCGAGCCCCAGCCAGATCTGCTCACCCAGCCGATACCCTGCTGCTTCCACGGCTTCGTGAATGGTTTCCAGCGCCGCCTCGTTGGAGGGAAGATCCGGAGCGAAGCCGCCTTCATCACCCACCGCGGTGCTCAGGCCACGGGCGGATAGCACCTTCTTGAGCGCGTGGAAGATCTCTGTGCCGGCACGCAGGGCCTCACCAAAGCTCTCGAAACCGATGGGCAGGATCATGAACTCCTGCAGATCCACACTGTTATCCGCATGGGCACCGCCGTTGATGATATTCATCATCGGCACGGGCAGCACGTGCGGACCTTCAGGGTTCAGGGACCGGTACAGTTCCACCTTCCGGTCGGCAGCCTGGGCACGGGCCACTGCAAGCGACGCAGCGAGCAGCGCATTGGCGCCCAGGCGCCCTTTGTTCTCGGTCCCATCCAGCTCGATCATGCGCTGGTCAATGGCGCGCTGATCAGCGGCGTCCATCCCCTTCAGCGCCTCGGCCAGTTCCGATTCCACGTTGGCAACGGCCTGGCGCACACCCTTCCCCAGGTAACGCCCCTTGTCGCCATCCCGCAATTCCACCGCTTCCCGGGTTCCCGTGGAGGCGCCCGAGGGCACCGCAGCCCTGCCGAAAGCACCGGAATCCAGCCACACATCCGCTTCCACCGTGGGGTTGCCACGGGAATCAAGAATTTCTCGCGCCTTGATTGCCTCGATCTTCGCCATGAGTGCGTTATTTCCCTTAATTCAAAGATTTGCGACTAATTTCCAGAAAGCATCAGAGCGTGGCCTCATCAAAACCGGCACGCTTCACCAGCCGGTCCAACTCCACCAGGATGCCAAGCAGGGACTCCATGCGCGGCAGTGGCCAGGCATTGGGGCCATCGGACAGGGCCTTCTCAGGCTCTGGGTGGGTTTCCATGAACAGGCCGGAGATGCCGGCGGCAACAGCCGCCCGGGCCAGTACCGGCACGAACTCACGCTGGCCACCGGATGCCTTGCCCTGCCCACCCGGCAATTGCACGGAATGCGTGGCATCGAACACCACCGGACAGCCGGTCTCACGCATCACGGACAAAGCCCGCATGTCCGAAACCAGATTGTTGTAGCCAAAGGACACACCGCGTTCACAGACCATGATCTGTTCATTGCCCACGGCGCGGGCCTTCTCCACCACATTGGCCATGTCCCAGGGGGCCAGGAACTGACCCTTCTTGATATTCACCGGCCGCCCCTGTCGGGCCACGTTCTGAATGTAGTTGGTCTGGCGGCACAGAAAGGCCGGCGTCTGCAGCACGTCCACAACGGCGGCAATCTCGCCCAGCGGGCTGTCCTCGTGCACATCGGTGAGTACCGGCACGCCGATCTGCTGTTTCACGGTTTCCAGAATCCTGAGCCCCTGCTCCATGCCCGGCCCTCGGAAACTCTCATGCGAGGAGCGGTTGGCCTTGTCGAAAGAGGACTTGTAGATAAACGGGATACCCAGGCGACCGCAGAGTTCCTTCAGGTGGCCGGCGGTGTCCAGCGCCAATTGCTCCGACTCGATGACGCAGGGCCCGGCGATCAGGAAAAACGGCTGATCCAGGCCGGCTTTGAAACCGCACAATTCGATACTCATGATGCCTCCAACCGCCTACTGACCACGGTGGGCGCGGGCGGCTTTCACGAACCCGCTGAACAGGGGGTGGCCGTCACGGGGTGTGGATGTGAACTCGGGGTGGAACTGGCAGCCGATGAACCAGGGATGGTCCGCCTCCGGCAGTTCCACCACTTCCACCAGATTGCCATCATCGGACACACCGGAAATCCGCAAACCGGCCGCCTTCAGTTGATCCGCATAGTGATTGTTGAACTCGAAACGGTGTCGATGCCGCTCCACCACGGTGTCACTACCGTACATGCGGGCAACCAGGGACTCCGGCTCGAAGCGACAGGCCTGCCCGCCGAGACGCATGGTGCCGCCCAGGTCGTCATCCGGGCCCCGGCGTTCCACATGGCCGTCCTTGGTCATCCATTCAGTAATCAGACCAATAACCGGATGCTCGGCATTGCGGTCGAATTCCGTGCTGTGCGCCGCCCTCAGGCCGGCCTCGTGACGGGCGAACTCAATCACCGCCACCTGCATGCCGAGGCAGATCCCCAGGTAGGGGACGCCGTGCTCACGGGCATAGCGGGCAGCCATGATCTTGCCCTCCACGCCGCGTTCGCCGAAACCGCCGGGCACCAGAATCGCGTCCACGTCTTCCAGCATGCCGGTGCCGTGACGCTCCACTTCCTCGGAATCCACATAGCGGATGTTCACACGGGTGAGGGTGTGAATACCCGCATGGATCAGGGATTCGTTCAGGGACTTGTAGGCATCCGCCAGGTTCACGTACTTGCCCACCATGGCGATTGTCACCTCGCCGGTGGGGTTCTGTTTGGCGCGCACCACCTGCTCCCAGTCGGAAAGGTCGGCCCGGGGAAGGTCCTGAATGCCCAGTTTGCCGGTGACAATGTCGTCCAGACCCTGCGCGTGCAGCGCCAAGGGCACTTTGTAAATGTCGTCCACGTCCAGCACCGAGATAACCGCTTCCTGCTCCACGTTGGTGAACAGGGCGATCTTGCGGCGCTCCTCGTCTGGAATGGGCTGGGTGGCCCGGCATAGCAGGATGTCGGGCTGAATCCCGATGGAGCGGAGTTCCTTCACCGAGTGCTGGGTCGGCTTGGTCTTCATCTCCCCGCTGGCGCCGATGAAGGGCACCAGGGTCAGGTGGATGAACAGACTGTCGCGCTTGTGCTCCACGCCCATTTGCCGGATCGCTTCCAGAAACGGCAATGATTCGATATCCCCGACCGTGCCGCCGATCTCCACCAGCGCCACGTCATGCCCTTCGGCCCCGGCGCGGATGCAGCGTTTGATCTCGTCAGTGATGTGCGGAATCACCTGGACGGTGCCCCCGAGATACTCGCCGCGCCGCTCCTTGCGAATCACGTTTTCGTAGATACGGCCGGTGGTGTAGTTGTTGCGCCGGCCGGTGCGCATGCGTACATAACGCTCGTAATGACCCAGATCGAGGTCGGTTTCCGCACCGTCCTCGGTCACATAGACCTCGCCGTGCTGGAACGGACTCATGGTGCCCGGATCGACGTTGATGTACGGATCGAGCTTGATCATGGTGACCTTGAGCCCGCGCGCCTGAAGGATGGAGGCAAGCGAGGCGGCGGCGATGCCTTTCCCCAATGAGGAAACGACACCACCTGTAATGAA
>SLCE01000044.1 GCA_007125985.1 Ectothiorhodospiraceae bacterium
GACAATGAAGTAGGCGAGGTTGTAGCTATCCATCTGCGGCGCGATCTCGCCTCTGGCAATGCGCTCATCGAACAGCGCCTGCCACACACCGATCAAGCGGCCCTGCATGCCGCTGCGCCCCGAGGTGAGCACTTGCAGTGCGAACTCCGGGTCCTGCTGCAGAAAATGCTGCAGGGGCTCGGAGGTGGTGAGCACGGCGTTGATCTCATCGTAGATATGCACCAGATAGTCGACGCCGCGCAGATCCGGCTTGCGGTTGGCGTTCTCCACCGCGGTATCGAACACATCCTTGTACAGCGACCAGAGTATCTCTCCAAGGAACAATTCCTTGTTGCCGACCCAGCGCATCAGGGTGGCGCGGCCGATTCCCAACTCATTGGCCAGGGCCGAAAGATTGAGGCGCTTTCCGTCCAGCCACCAGCGACGCCCGAGCTTGAAGGCGCTGAGCGGCGTGGGGCGTTCCCGGCCGGATTCCTCGCCCAGCGCGATTGCCAGCGGCGTTGGTTGTTCAGCCATGATGCTGTTGTGTCCCTACTGATGCGAGGGGAACAGTATACAGAACTGTCAGCCAGGGACGCATTGCGTGTGCATCGGCGCTTCCCAAGGGGTCAATCGCTGATGTGAATCGCGTCCCGCACCATGGGGTAAATGGAATTCTGCCAGCGCTTGCCATTGAAAACGCCGTAATGGCCTGCATCCGCCTGCACGAAATGGTTGCGTAGTCCTGGCCGAAGCCGGCTGCACAGATCATGGGCTGCCATGGTCTGGCCCAGCGAACAGATATCGTCACGCTCGCCTTCCACCGTCAGCAAGGTGGTTTTGTGGATAGCGGTGGGGTTGATAGGGTGACCGTGCCAGGTGAGTTCACCCTTCGCCAGTGCGTAATCCTGGAATACCTTTTGCACGGTTTCCAGGTAGAACTCGGCGGGCAGGTCGGCAACGGCGAAATACTCCTCGTAGAAGCTGCGCTTGGACTCTGCCTTTTCTGCATCGCCTTCAACCAGTTCGTTGAACAGCGCACGGAAGGAATTCACATGGCGGTCCAGGTTCATATTCATGAACGCGGTGAGCTGCATGAAGCCGGGATAAACCTGCCTGGAAGCCCCGGCATAGCGCAGTGGCACCGTGGTGATGAGGTTTCTGCGAAACCAGCTGATGGGTTTGCTGGTGGCCAGTTCATTCACTTCGGTGGGGTTGATGCGGCAGTCGATGGGGCCAGCCATCAAGATCAGGCTGCGGGGCGTAGCCGGGTTGTCGTCCTCCGCCATGATGGCGGTGGCGGCCAATGCCGGCACACAGGGCTGGCAGATAGCCATCATGTGCGCACCTGCACCAAGATGTTCCATGAACAGCAGCAGGTGGTCGATGTATTCATCCAGGCCGAAGCGCCCGGCGTTCACCGGAATGTCCCGCGCGTTGTGCCAATCGGTGATGTACACATCGTGCTCGGGCAGCAGGGTATGCACCGTGTCCCGCAGCAGGGTCGCGAAATGGCCCGACATGGGCGCCACCAGCAGAACCCGGGGCATGTCCGGCGCCCCGTCCTTACGGAAGTGCAGCAGTTTGCCGAACGGTGTCTCCAGCGCGGTTTCCTCGTGAACCGCCACGCGCTTTTGGCCCACGCGCACCGATTCGATGCCGAAATCCGGCCGTTGGTGGGTGAGTTCCGCCAGCGAATATACCTCGTACGCTGCGGCCAGCTTGCGTACCGCGGCCTGACCGAAACCGCCGAACCACGGCAGGTTCAATGCCGGCAGCGCGAGCCGGGCGAAGGTCCGGGAGGACCACATAAAATCCGCATGGGCCTGATAAGCCTGATAGAGCATGCGTTGCCCCGTCTGAGTTTTGTCGATCAGCCGGTTATATCAGCATGGCCTGGCGCGAAAATATGACGCGTTTGGCAAACTGCTGATCCATAACGCAGACTGACCCGTTGTCGGGGCACTCGATCCGATGAGGGCCCGCCTAAAGGAACTGAAACATGAACAAGGCGTCACTCAGCATTAGTAGCAAGAATTATTCTTCATGGTCAATGCGTGGTTGGTTGCTGCTGCGCTTTGCCGGACTGGAGTTTGACGAGGAAGTGGTGCCGCTTGATGAGGAGGCGCGCAGCGAACTGCTGCTGGAATCGTCCTCATTCCGTGTGCCCTGCCTGAGTCACGGCATCGTCAAGGCCTGGGACACCCTGGCCATCGCGGAGTACCTGCACGAGATCCTGCCCGAGGCAGGTCTGCTGCCGGAGCATCCGGCGGGGCGCGCCTACTGCCGCTCCATCTGTGGCGAGATGCATTCCGGTTTCGCCAGTCTGCGCACCAGTCTGCCGTTCAACGTGAAAGCCCGGTTCCCAGGCCATCGGGTGTTTGGCCGCGCCCAGAACGACATTGAGCGGGTCACCACGATCTGGAGCGAGTGCCTGGAACGCTACGGCGGACCGTTCCTGTTCGGTCAGCGCACCATGGCGGACGCGATCTTCGCGCCGGTGGTGCTGCGGTTCGCCACCTACGATGTGCAGGTGGCCCCGGTGTGCCAGGCCTACTGTGAACATATCCGGGCCTTGCCCGAGGTGCAGGAATGGGTGGAGGGCGCGCTGCAGGAAACCGACGACATCGACGAGTTGGACATGGAATTCTAGGGCAGCACAGATCTGTTGCCATCGTGTTCTGCAGAGCCATTCGTGCGCGCGGAACTGCGTTGCCGTTGCAGAACCATGCTGATTCTGCCGCCTGGCGACTACGGTAGTATGCTGCCCTACCCAACAAAAACCGGGAGGAGCACAACATGACCGCACACACCGGCATTGCCGTGGTCACGGGCGCGGGAACAGGCATCGGGCGCGCCACCGCACTGGCCTTGCTGCGCGAGGGCTACGCGGTGGCGTTGGCCGGTCGTCGCGCCGAGCCGTTGGAGGAAACCCGCCGTCTGGCGGGCGAACAGGCTGATCAGGCTCTGGTGGTGCCCACCGACGTGGGCAGAGCGGAGTCAGTGGAAGCCCTGTTCCGGCAGGTGGAGGGGCGCTACGGCCGGCTGGATCTGTTGTTCAACAATGCGGGCACGGGTGCGCCGCCGGTGCCCATGGATGAACTGGACCCAGCGCAATGGCAGGCTGTGGTCGACGCCAACCTCACCGGGCCGTTCCTGTGTACCCGCCAGGCGTTCCGGATCATGCGCAAGCAGGATCCCATGGGCGGCCGGATCATCAACAACGGCTCCATCTCCGCCCAGGTGCCGCGGCCGTTTTCCGCCGCTTACACGGCCACCAAGCACGCCATCACCGGGTTGACCAAGTCCACTTCCCTGGATGGCCGCCGTTTCAATATCGCCTGTGGTCAGATCGATATCGGCAACGCGGCCACTGACATGACCGCGGTGATGCGCAAAGGGGTGCCGCAACCCAACGGCGAAATTGCCCCGGAGCCGGTGATGGACGTGGAGCACGTGGCGCAGGCGGTGGTTCAGATGGCTGCCCTGCCGCTGGATGCCAATGTGCAGTTCATGACCATCATGGCCACCAAGATGCCCTTCATCGGCCGTGGCTGAGCCCATCCGACCCTACACATCGCAGGCATGATCCGGCATTCTGATGGGCATTTGCCGGGCCATGCCGGCCGCAGACAGTTTGGAGGATACGCATGAACCCCACGGATCAGATGCCCGACATGAGCATGGATACCACCAGCCTGGTGCGGGAGGACACCTTCAGCGACGGCCAGGTGGGCACCATTCGCCGGCTCACGCCGGTCAAACTGGATGGCAGTGAGGATCCGGACCGTCCGGTGACCTGGTCCGGGCATACCCAGATCATGACCCAGGCGGGAGCACTGCCGTTGTCCTTCGATATCGAGGCCGCCACCCTGCAGGAGGCGGTGGAGAAATTCCCTGAACTCGCCAAGCAGGCACTGGAGGAGATGGTTCAGCGCATTGAGGAAATGCGCCGGGACGCCGCAACCTCCATTGTCACGCCGGAGCAGGGCGGATTCGGCGGTATGGGCGGCGGCGGTTTCGGCGGCGCCCAGGGCGGCCAGGGCGGCGGCTTCGGCGGCATCCAGCTAAAGTAGTGCGATCGCCTCAGCAGGCACGCGCCAATTGCACGCTGAACCAGCCCCGGGGGTCTGTCCAGCGGGTCTGCGGGGCGAAACCGGCGGCTGAGAGCAGCGCATCCAGCCTTGCCTGCGTGTACTTGTAGCTGTACTCGGTCACAATGGCCTCGCCGGGCGCGAACCTGAACGAGCGCCCGGCTAGCTCGATGTCCTGTTTGCCAGTGCTGACCAAGTGCATTTCTATGCGGCCCTCCTCGGCGTTCCAGACCGCGCGGTGCTGGAAGGCGTCCGGTGTCAGGCGGGCCTCCAGTTCCCGCTGCATGCGATGGAGCAAATTGCGGTTGAAGCGGGCGGTGATGCCCTGTGCATCATTGTAGGCCGGGATCAGCACCTCGGGGCCTTTTTCCAGATCCACCCCCAGCAACAGGATGCCGTCGTCGCCTGCTATCCGGCGAAACAGCCGCAGCAGGGCGCATGCCTGTTCGGGCGCGAAATTGCCCAACGTTGAGCCGGGAAAATACACCAGGGTGCGCTGCCAGGGGCGATTACCCTCCGGGACGGAGAAGGACCCGGTGAAATCGGCGCACACCGGCAATACATCCAGCGCCGGATAGTCCCGCCGCAGGTCGCTGGCGCTGGCCTCCAGAGGTGCTGGGCTGATTTCCACCGGCACGTAGGCGGCCGGCTCTGGCAGGGCGTCCAGCAGCAGCCGGATTTTCACGCCGCTGCCGCTTCCCGGTTCCACCACCCGCGCGCCGGGGCCGATGGCGGTACCCATGTCCTGGGCGTGGCGCTGCATGATCTCCAGTTCGGTGCGCGTCAGGTAATACTCAGGCAGTTCGCAGATACGATCGAACAGCCGGGAGCCCTCGGCATCGTAGAAGTACTTGGGCAGCAGGTAGCGGGGCTCGGAGGACAGTCCGAGCAGGCAATCCGCTAGGAAACTGTCCCGTTGGCTTGGAGCTTCGGCGTTGATGGCGTCCGGCTGCATCACAGGTCCCTGGCGAGGCGCAGGCCTGTGAACTGCCAGCGTGCATCCGGATAGAAAAAATTCCGGTAGCTGTGACGGATATGTGCTGGCGGTGTTGCGCAGGAGCCGCCCCGAAGCACGTATTGGCTGCACATGAACTTGCCGTTGTACTCGCCGACGGCACCCGCGGGTGTCCGGAAGCCCGGGTAGGCGTTGTAGGCGCTACTGGTCCATTCCCACACCGGGCCGGGCAGGGTCAGTCCGGTGCCGCGCGGCGCACAAGGGTGATACCACGGCTTTCCGGCGTTCGGCGCCTCGCCGTCGTTGCGGCGCGCAAACGTCTCCCACTCGGCCTCGGTGGGCAGGCGGGCATCCGCCCAGTGGGCGTAGGCGTCTGCCTCGTAATAGCTGAGATGGCAGACCGGCGCCTGTGGGTCGAGCGCCTGCAGCCCGTACAGGGTGAAGGTGCTGTGCAGATCCTCCTGCCAGTAAAGCGGGCGCCGCCAGCCCTGTTGCTGCACCGTACTCCAGCCGTCGGACAACCACAGTTCCGGCCGCCGATAACCGCCGTCCTCAATGAAGGATCGGTATTCGGCGTTGTTCACGGGCCGGTTTGCCAGGGCGTGGGGGTGCAGCAATACCTGGTGTGCGGGCCCTTCATTGTCGAAGTGAAAGCCGTCGCCCTGGTGGCCGATGGTGACCACGCCAACCTCGCCGGGCAGGAACTGCAGCGGCTGCGCCGGCCCGCTGCCGTGTAGCCGGGCCTCCAGGTAGGCGGGTTGCAGCGGGTTATGCGACAGCAGGTGCTTGATGTCTGTCAGCAGTAGTTCCTGATGCTGCTGTTCGTGATGGGTGCCAAGCAGGATCAGCGCCTGTACGTCGTCGTGGAGGGCAGCGCCCAGCAGCTTCTCCATGTGTGCGTCCACATGCGCGCGGTAGGCGGCGATTTCGTCCATTGCCGGCCGGCTCAGCAGGCCACGCTGCGGCCGTGGATGCATCGTGCCCACCTGGTTGTAATAGCTGTTGAACAGATAGCCGAAGTCTGGATGGAAGCGCCGGTAGCCGGGCAGATGCGCTGACAGGACAAACTCTTCAAGAAACCAGCTTGTGTGGGCCCTGTGCCATTTCGTGGGGCTGGCATCCGGCATGCTCTGGATGGCCTGGTCTTCCGGCCCCAGAGGCGCCGCCAGGGCTTCGGTATGTTCGCGCACCGCCCGGTAACGCGTGAGTAGGGCCGCTTCGGATGAGGGCTCCAGGTGCTGCTTCGGTTCGGCCGCCGTCATATCCAGTTCCACTGTCTGAATCGTTGCAGAAAAGCCTAGCCGCCTTTGTGCCGCTATGCAGTAACGAAACCGTGACATACCGGTTCCTCAGCCAGCCGCGCGTTGCCGGGCGAACCAGTCGGCCACGGCTCCATGGCTTGCCCGAGGCAGGTGCAGGCCCAGCCGCGTGCGGCGCCACAGCACGTCATCCGCCGTTTCGGCCCACTCGTGATCGCGCAGGTAGCGCAGTTCCACCTCGAACAGGTCTGCGCCGAAATGCCGCCCAAGTTCGCCAAGGCTTCCGGCCCTGCCCAGCAGTGTGTGGCTCTCGCTGCCGTAGTGGCGTGTGAGGCGTGTGGCGAGGCCGGGGGGCAGGAATGGGAAATCGGTGTCCAGGTGGCGTGCATACTGATCCTGGTCATTGGAAGGCAGGTCGCCGCCGGGCAGGCGGCTTCCGGCGGTCCATGGCGCGGCCCGATGTCGCAGCGGCGCCTGCAGGAGCGCAAGCGCGTCTTCCGCCAGGCGCCGGTAGGTGGTGAGTTTGCCGCCGAACACGGACAACAGCGGCGCCCCGGCGGTGCCGGCATCCAGGTCCAGGACGTAGTCGCGGGTCACCCGGGAGGCCTGCGCCGCCGCATCGTCGTACAGGGGCCGTACGCCGGCGAAACTCCACACCACGTCGGCGGGTGACACGCCGTTCACCAAGTACTGATTCACCGCGTCGCAAAGATACGCGGTTTCCTCTTCCGTGATGGTCGCATTGGCGGGGTCGCTGTCATGCGCGACGTCGGTGGTGCCGATCAGCGTGTACCGGCCCTCGTAGGGAATGGTGAATACCAGGCGCCCATCCGGCCTCTGGAAGGTGTAGGCCATGGGGTGGGTGTAGAGACGCGGCACAACGATATGGCTCCCCTTGATCAGCCTTACATGTCGCGGCCGCGGCGTGTGCAGGGTGTCCCGCAGGATGTGTTCCACCCAAGGCCCGGCCGCGTTGACCAGAGCCCGGGCATGCACGGTCTCACAGTGACGGTCGCGTTGGTCGCGCAGGTCCACCTCCCAATGGGTGTCTCGGCGGCGGGCTGCGATGCAGGCGGTGCGTGTACGGATGGTCGCCCCGCGCCGACTCGCGTCCATGGCATTCAACACCACCAGGCGCGAGTCCTGAACCCAGCAATCGGAGTATTCGAATCCGTGGCTGAAGCCCGGCTTCAGGGGCCTGCCCGCCGGATGCGTGCGCAGATCAATGCCGCGGGAGGGGGGCATTGATCTGCGTCCTCCCAGGTGATCGTACAGGAATAGCCCCGCGCGCAGCAGCCAACGGGGGCGCAGCGTGGATTCATGGGGGATGACGAATCGCAGCGGCCAGATGATATGCGGCGCCGACTGCAGCAGAACTTCCCGTTCCTTCAGGGCCTTGCGCACCAGGCGGTAGTTGTGCTGCTCCAGGTAGCGCAGCCCGCCGTGGATGAGTTTCGTGCTCGCTGATGAGGTATGGGCACCCAGGTCATCCTGCTCGCAGAGCAACACCTTCAGCCCGCGACCGGCAGCGTCCCGGGCGATGCCCGTTCCGTTGATGCCGCCGCCGATCACCAGCAGATCCAGTGTTTCCTGCTGCATCCTGCAGCCCCCCGGGCGTAATGGCGGAAAAGCGGGGGTTCCCGCTCATTCCGCGCTACCATGATGACAATGGTGTCCTCGACAAGATCATCCTACAGAATGGAGGCCCGTGCCCATGTCCGCAGAAGGTCGGCTGCTCGCCATCGACCAGGGAACCACCAGTACCCGCGCTATCGTGTTTGACACCCGGGGCAGGATCCTGACCGTGCAACAGCGCGAGTTCGCCCAGCATTTCCCGGCAGACGGCTGGGTAGAGCATGACCCGGAGGAAATCTGGCAATCCACGCTGACCGTCTGCAACGAGGCGCTGGCGGCTGTGCCGGGCGGGGCGTCAACGGTGAAGGGAATCGGCATTACCAACCAGCGTGAGACCACGGTGCTGTGGGACCGGCGCACGGGGGAGCCCGTTCACCAGGCCATTGTCTGGCAGGACCGCCGGACCGCCGAACTCTGCCGCCGGCTACGCCGGGAAGGACACGAGGATCTGGTGCGTGCGCGTACCGGCCTGTTGCTGGATCCGTATTTTTCCGCCACCAAGCTGGCCTGGCTGCTGGACCATGTGGAGGATGCCCGCGCCCGGGCCGAGCGCGGCGAGCTGGCCTTCGGCACCATCGACACCTGGCTGATCTGGAAGCTGACCGGTGGCCGCGTGCATGCCACCGATGCCACCAATGCCTCACGGACCCTGATGTTCGACATCCACGGCCAGCGCTGGGATCCCGAACTGCTGGAGCTGTTCCGGATTCCCGAGGCCGTGCTCCCGGAGGTGCGCGACAGTGCCGACGACTACGGCATGGCCAGCGAAGGGCTGGACGTGGAGCTTCCCATCGCCGGCGTGGCGGGCGATCAGCAGGCGGCCCTGGTCGGCCAAGCCTGTTTCCGGCCGGGGATGGTCAAAAGCACCTACGGAACCGGCTGTTTCGCGCTGATGCACACTGGTGATCAGGCCGTGTTGTCCCGCAACCGCCTGCTCACCACCGTGGCTTACCGGCTGCGTGGTCAGCCCAGTTATGCCATCGAGGGCTCGATTTTTGTTGCCGGCGCCGCCGTGCAGTGGTTGCGCGACAAGCTTGGCATCATCCGCAACGCGGCTGAGACCGAGGGCCTGGCCCGGGGGCTGGAATCGAACCGCGGTGTGTACCTTGTGCCGGCCTTCACCGGCTTGGGCGCCCCGTACTGGGATCCGGATGCGCGCGGTGCCCTGGTGGGGCTGACGCGGGACTCCGGCAGGGCCGAGATCGCCCGCGCCGCCCTTGAGGCGGTGTGCTATCAGACCCGGGACCTGTTTGATGCCATGGCGGACGACGCCGGCACCCGCGCCGAAACCCTGCGCGTGGACGGCGGCATGGTGGTGAACGGTTGGCTGTGTCAGGCGCTGGCGGACATCGTGGATGTGCCGGTGGAGCGTCCGCGGGTGGTGGAGACCACGGCCCTGGGCGCGGCCTGGCTTGCCGGTCTGCAGCTGGGGCTATATCCGGCCCTGGATCAGGTGGCCGAGGCCTGGCAGGTGGATCAGCGCTTTGAGCCGGACATGGGCGAACGCGACCGTCGCAAGGCCATTGCCGGTTGGCAGGCTGCGGTCAAACGGGTTCGGTCCGACGATAATCAGGATGATGCGTAAGGAGGAAGGACAATGGCACACAGAATTGCGATCAACGGCTACGGCCGCATCGGGCGACTGGTGTTGCGGGCCCTGTACGAGGGGCGTTGCCGGGATGATCTGGAGATCGTCGCCGTCAACGATCTGGGGGATGTGGCGATCAACGCCTATCTCACTCGCCACGACTCCGTGCATGGCAATTTCCCCGGGGAGGTGGAAGTCGAGGAGGCCAACGATGACCTGCTGATCGACGGTGATCACGTGCATGTGCTCAGCGAAAGGGATCCCGCCAGGCTGCCCTGGAAGGAGATGGGTATCGATGCGGTGCTGGAGTGTACCGGTCTGTTCACCAGCAAGGAGAAGGCCGCCGCCCATCTGCAGGCGGGCGCGCCGAAGGTGCTGATCTCGGCCCCGGGTGGTAACGACGTGGACGCCACTGTCGTCTATGGCGTGAACCATGAGCAGCTCCGCAGCACACATCAGGTGGTGTCTAATGCCTCCTGCACCACCAACTGCCTGGCGCCGCTGGTGAAGCCGTTACACGACGCCATCGGCGTCGACCAGGGGTTGATGACCACCATCCACGCCTACACCAATGATCAGGTGCTCAGCGACGTCTACCACAAGGACCCGCGTCGTGCCCGTTCCGCCACCCAGTCCATGATTCCCACCAAGACCGGCGCCGCGGCGGCGGTGGGCAAGGTGCTACCGGACCTCGCCGGCCGTCTGGATGGCTTTGCGGTACGTGTTCCCACGGTCAACGTGTCCATGGTGGATCTCACCTTTACCGCGTCGCGGCCCACCAGTCTGGAGGAAGTGGATGAGGTGCTGTTACGGGCCGCCGCCGAAGGGCCGCTTCATGGCATTCTGGAGGTGGCGCGGGAAGATCTGGTATCCATCGATTTCAATCACCACCCGGCCTCGTCCATCTATGATCCCTCGCTTACCCGCGTTTCGAAGGACGGCAGACTGGTGAAAGTCTGTGCCTGGTACGACAACGAATGGGGATTCTCGAACCGGATGCTCGACACCGCACTGGCCTGGCTGCGGGCGTGACGGGCGCGGTGGGCCGTAGGCTGCTCAGAGCGCAACGAAGCGCACCATTATTAGGTGCCCTCGATTCGGCCGCTGCCGGGAGGAACGGGTCCGGACACGCCGTGAATACATCCCTGTATGCTTGTCGGCCGGGTCCATCCGGCCGA
>SLCE01000226.1 GCA_007125985.1 Ectothiorhodospiraceae bacterium
ACCGCACGGGCGAGCGCTTCCATGTCGTCCAGGTCCCGCAGGCCGCTTCCCGTGCCGCGGCCCCGTAGTGCGGCGTCGAAGCGGGCGTCATTGTCCCCGCTGTAGCGGCCGCTGCGGATAAAGGGGCCGTAGAGGAAAAAACGTGCACCGCCCGGCAGCAGTTCCGCAACGCCATGGAACATGGCCTGCACCGCTGGCCAGTCCATGATGTGCGCCGTGTTCGCGGAGAACACGGCATCGGCCGCCGACAACGGCCAGGGTCCGCTGCTGACGTCCAGCGCCAGCGGTGGTGGCAGATTCGGCAGTGCGGCAGCTTCAAGGTTGTTGAACAGCTGTGCCAGGTGGGCGGGTTGTTCGCTGGTCTGCCAATGCACATGTGGCAGCTGTTGCGCGAAGTAGACGGCGTGCCCTCCCTGACCACCACCGATTTCCAGCACCGTCATCGCCCGGTTGAGATAGGGCGCCAGCACCGACAGTATCGGCTCCCGGTTGCGCAGGCTGGCGTCACTGAAGGGGGGCGTCGTCATGGCTCCGCAGAGCACCATGGGAATAGATCAGTGCTTCCTTCAGTCATCATCCTGGTTCGGCCAGAGCACGATGCGTTCCTCAATCATATCCGGGTGCACGTGCTGTTCGTGGATCACGCGGCCGCGCACGGAGATGCCGGCCTCATGCACGGTTTCCGGATCTCCGGATACCAAGGGGTGCCACCAGGCCAGGCCCCGCCCTTCGGCCAGCCGCCGGTAGGCGCAGCTGGCCGGCAGCCAGGGCAGGGAGTGCACCCGTTCCGGCGTGAGCTGTACGCAGTCCGGTACCCGGCGGCTGCGGTTGGCGTAATCGGTGCAGCGGCAGCTTTCACCGTCGAACAGGAAGCAGATCACGTCGGTGAAGGCGATCTCGCCGCTGTCCTCGTCCTCCAGTTTGTGCACACAGCAGCGGCCGCAGCCGTCGCACAGTGACTCCCACTCCTCGCGGCTCATCGCCTCCAGCGGTTTGGATTCCCAGAAAGGGCGGTCTGTGCTCATGCGGCGCTTCCGGTGTTGGTTGGTGCAAGGGATGATAGGGCCCATGGCCGCCGGGGGAAAGCCGAGTGCTCAGTTCATTGCCCAGATTCCCGCGTTCAGCGTGCTGGCATAGAGCACCCAGAGCAGGTAGGGCACCATCAGCCAGCCGGCAGCGCGGGAGACATGGAAGAACAGACCCGTGGTGATGGTCAGCACGATGACCAGGAGCAGGATGTCCAACAGCGCCAGCCCGACCGCGTGCTGCCCGAAGAACAGCCAGGACCAGAGCCCGTTCAGCAACAATTGCACCACAAAGGCGATCAGGGCCGGGCGCGCCCAGTGCTGGCGCCGTCGCAGCCAGACCACCCAGGCGGCGATCGCCATCATCACGTACAGAGCTGTCCAGACCGGCGCGAACACCCAGTTCGGTGGCGTCCAGGGCGGACGGGCAAGGCCTGCATACCAGTCCCCAGGCGTGAACTGTGCAGCGAAGGTGGCCACACCAAAGCAGAGGGCCAGCCAGCCCAGGAGGGAAAGCAGCGGTCGTTCGGTACGTGTCATGCGCGTGCATCAGGGTTGCGACCAAGGCGGATACTCTGCGGCCGCTGGCGCCCATGCGCAAGTCGGGATCCCGCCGTCTCGGAAAAAACCACGGCTGTCTGTATAATTCGCTGCCTGTCATTAGGAAGCACTGATTTATTTCCTTGGTGCTTCCTTAACGCATCGCCTGATGCGGCCACCCTGAACCCGGAAAACGTATGAGCAGCTTCCTCGAACAGGTGGCGCGTCGTCGCACCTTTGCAATCATCTCTCACCCGGATGCGGGTAAGACCACCGTCACCGAAAAGCTGTTGTTGTACGGTGGCGCGATCCAGGTGGCGGGTACGGTTAAGGGGCGCAAGGCCGCTGCCCACGCCACCTCGGACTGGATGGCCATGGAGAAAGAACGCGGCATCTCGGTGACGTCCTCGGTGATGCAGTTCCCTTATCGGGACTGCATCATCAACCTGCTGGACACCCCGGGTCACGCCGATTTCTCCGAGGACACCTACCGGGTGCTCACCGCTGTGGATTCGGCGCTGATGGTGATCGACGTGGCCAAGGGCGTGGAGGAGCGCACCATCAAGCTGATGGAGGTCTGCCGTCTGCGGAACACGCCGATCATGACCTTCATCAACAAGCTCGACCGGGAGGGCCGGGAGCCGCTGGAACTGCTCGACGAGGTGGAGGAGGTGCTGGGGATTCAGTGCGCGCCCATCACCTGGCCCATCGGCATGGGCAAGCGCTTCAAGGGCGTCTACCACCTCTACAACGAGTCGGTGCATCTGTTCAGCCCCACGCATGGCGGACGGGTGCAGGCGGGCGAGGTCATCCAGGGCCTGGACAATCCGCGGCTGGATGAGCTGTTCGGTGCTGCCGAGGCAGAGGAGTTGCGCGAAGAGGTGGAGCTCATCCGCGGGGCGAGCCACGCTTTCGACAAGGCAGCCTATCTGCGTGGGGAACTGACTCCGGTGTTCTTCGGCTCGGCCATCAACAATTTCGGCATTCAGGAGCTGCTGGACGATTTTATCGTCCATGCGCCACAGCCGCAGCCGCGGGAAACCGCGACCCGCATGGTGGAGCCTTCCGAGGAAGTGCTCACCGGTTTCGTGTTCAAGATCCAGGCGAACATGGATCCGAACCACCGGGACCGCGTGGCCTTCATGCGAGTCTGTTCGGGGCGTTTTGAGCGCGGTATGAAGCTGCGGCAGGTGCGCACCGGTAAGGATGTGAAGATCGCCAATGCCATCACCTTCATGGCTTCCGACCGGGAAGCGGCCGAAGACGCTTACCCCGGCGACATCATCGGCCTGCATAACCACGGCACCATCCAGATCGGCGACACCTTCACCCAGGGTGAGGATCTCAAGTTCACCGGCATCCCGAACTTTGCCCCGGAGTTGTTCCGGCGCATTGTGCTGAAGGATCCGCTGCGGCTGAAGCAGTTGCAGAAGGGCATTGAGCAACTCTGTGAGGAAGGGGCCTCGCAATTGTTCAAGCCGCTCAACAACAATGATCTGATCGTCGGCGCGGTGGGTGTGCTGCAGTTCGATGTGGTGGCCTACCGGCTGAAGTCCGAATACGGCGTGGACGCGCTCTTCGAACCGGTGAACGTGAAGACCGCTCGCTGGGTCAGCTGCGCTGACCCCAAGATGCTGGCAGATTTCCAGCGCAAGGCAGCGGATAACCTGGCGGTGGATATCGGTGGGAACCTCACCTATCTGGCGCCGAACCGCGTCAACCTGGATCTCACCCAGGAACGCTGGCCGGATGTGGAATTCCACGCGACGCGGGAACACTGACTTCAGCCGGACCTTTGTTTCGATTGCTGGTTCGGTTTGGTGGCTTCGATCCGGCCTTGCGAGCACGAATGCCGGATCGAAGCCGTGGAAACTACACCCCTTACGCCGGATAGCGGCCTGGCGCCAGAATACCATCCGGGTCCAGTGCCTCACGGATGCGCGCAAGCGTGTGGTTCCAGCCTTTGCCGCTGCGCGCACGGAGGGTTTCCATGGACTGGATGCCCAGACGGTACGGGTAGTAGCCGGCGTCCATCAGCCGCTCCAGCAATTCCTGGTAGCAGGTCATGGCCCGGGCATCCTCGCCCGGAATATCGCGGTCGTAGTGCAGCGCGATCACGTTGTCCAGTGCGCGTTCCGAGATCACCGTCATCGACAGCATCGGCTCGTACCCGTGTCGTGCGAACACCTCATTGGCGATGGCCACCATGGTACGCGCATCAGCACCCTTCAGCGGCGCCACCGGTGCGCACCAGAACAGCCCGCAGCCATCCCGGTCCGGATCCGGATCCGACGGCGGCGGTTCACGCTTGCGCCAGTAAGTGCTGGGCAGCATGGCGTCCGTGGGCACACCCTGCTTGATGCCGAACAGGGCGCGCATGAAGGCCAGCATCTGGTCCAGCGGCAGCCGGGTCAGGCGCCCCAGCGGCCTCTTGAAACGTTCCAGCGTCGTCAACCGCTCAACGCTCATGAACCGCATCTGACACACATCCAGCGAGGCCCGCAGCCGACGGCGGATGGCCTTCTTCGCCACGCGGATCTGTTCCCGGGATCCATACAGTGCCCCGGAGAAGCTCCAGGCGCCGATGCCCAGGCGGTCCAGGTGGTCACGCACGATGTCCGGGTCCAGCGGCGTCTCCCCGTTCATCTGCTCCCAGGGGTAGCTTTCCATGGCGCTGTACACCTTGAACGGGTTCGCCACATGCACCGCGCTGCGGATATGGCCAGCCATGCGCAACTCGCGCAGGGCGTCGATCAGTGGTTCCAGTTCCGCGTCATCGCGGATGCTTACCTGAAAGTACGTGAAGGCCTCCGGTTTCGGCATCAGCCACAGCCGCGCGGCGGTGACCACGCCCAGGCCGGACTGGGAGAACAGCCCGTCCAGATAAGGGCCAACCCCCCATTTGTAGGCGGCGGCGGCGCGTGCATTCTCGAAACGGCCGAATCCGGTCTCCAGCACTGTGCCATCACCGGTCACCACCTGCAGCCCGCTTACATGCGCGAAATGGTCGGCATAGGGGGTGTGGCCGAAACCGCGCTCGATGCTGTTGCCCAGCACGCTGCAGTGCGGGCTGGACCCGGTTACATCGAGCCAGAAATGATCGCCCTGTTCCCGCAGGAAATCATGCAACTGCTGCTGGGTCACCCCTGGTTCCACGGTGACGGTTCCCAACTCCGGGTCGTAGTCCAGGATGCGGTCCATCCGATCCAATAGCAGTGCCACGCCGCCGTCCCCCGGCAACGCCATGGAGCCGTAGCCCCAATTCCGGCCGGTGCTGACCGGATAAACCGGCACCCGGTAGCGTCGTGCGATGTTCAGGCAGCGGCGCACCTGGCAGGTGTCCGCCGGCCGCAGGATGGCGAGTGTGGTGTTGGGTGTGGCGAAGGTGGCGCGGCTGCGAGCGGCCAGGCGTTCCGCGTCCCGGGTCACGGCTTCGGTGCCCAGCAACGTCTCCCAGTCGTTCAGTGCGGCCTCCAGGCCAGGGAAGCGGATCTGTGCCGCCATCAGTGACTGCCCCCGCTGGCTGCGGCCGGGAACTCGGCGGGCACGGCCAGATCCTGTCGGATGCCCAGGTACAGCCGCCGCAGCGGTGGCTGCATGTTCCGCTCTGCGTCCCGGTGATTGATGTAGAACGCCGCCCGGGGGCCGTGATAGTCCATCACCTCGCCCACCTGGGTGAAGCGCAGGCCCGTCCGGGCCAGCAGCCGGGCCAGTTTGGGCTCCATCATGGCAAACACATGCTGTCGGCCACTGAACCCCACCAGCGCCGTGGCGGCCAAGAACATGGCCATGCCAATCATGGGATAGGTGCGCGGTTCCTCCTCGTTCCGGACCAGCCCCTCCTGCTTGCCGAAGGGGCTCAGCCGCTCTCCGGCTCGGCGTCGGAACTGTTCCGGCACCGCAAGCCGGGAGACTTCGCATACCATATGCGCCGGCAGGCGGCTGGGGTGCAGCAGCGGATGCGTCAGACTGTCGCTGCAAAATTCCTCAAGCGGCAGCCGATCTCCGGGCCTCTGGCCCCGCTCCACCACCCGCACACAGCCTGCGGCGCCCCCGGTGCGGCGATGCTGCAGCAGGCAGTGATGGGCTGCAGTGTCGTAGCGATCCTGTTCCAGTTGGCCTGGGCAGTCTTCCTCCCGTTCGAAACCGAATTCACGGCAGTACACCTGATAGCGCAGGTGCTGGACCTGTCTCAGGTATTCGGTGTCGTTGGCTGGAAGAAAACGGAAGTAGTGACGCAGGGTTTCGGGTTGGGGCTGGGACGTCATGGTGGGCATGCTCCTTGTTGTTGTTCAGCCCCGGTGTGGTCCTCGTCAGTCCTCCGGAGCCGGTCGGGCAGGGAAGCGCGGTGTCAGCACGCGATCCTGCTGCGGGAAATAGCGGGCGAGAAACGCTTCTTCGGTCATCGGCCGCGCGTACAGGAAGCCCTGGGCATAGCGGCAGCCTTCCTGTAGCAGCAGCTCCCGCTGCTGCTCGGACTCAATACCCTCGGCCACCACTTCCACACGCATGGCCTTGGCCAGCGTGATGATCGCCTTGACGATCGCATGGTCCGTTGAGTCCGGCTGCAGACCGCTGATAAATGCCCGGTCGATCTTCATCATCGTGATCGGGAAATGTTTCAGATATAACAAAGAAGAATAACCGGTGCCAAAGTCATCCACCACCAGGCCCACGCCCAGTTCCTTCAGGCGCTGGAAGGTCCGCCGCACGCCATCATCGTCGGCTTGCGTGAAAACCCCTTCGGTGAGCTCCAGTTCCAGGCGCTGCGGCGCCAGTCCGCTGGACTGTAATGCCTGGCGCACCGTGCTCACCAGATTGCTGCGCTCCAGCTGCACTGGTGAGATATTTACCTCCACCTTCACATGGTTGGTGGGCCAGGAGGCGGCGGCGCGGCAGGCCTCGCGCAGGGCCCACTCGCCGATCTCGGTGATGATGCCGGAATCTTCAGCCGCAGGAATGAACTCTGCCGGGCTGCGCAGGCCGTGCAGAGGATCATCCCAACGGATCAAAGCCTCCACGCCCACCAGTTCCCCGGTGACCATGTCGAGCTGAGGCTGGTAGTGCAGAACGAACTCCCGATAGGCCAGGGCGCGCCGCAGGCTCGTGCGCAACTCCAGGCGGCGATCCGCTGCCTCCAGCATCACCGGCTGGAAAAGCCGTTGCGTGTTGCCGCCGCTCTGTTTGGCGGCCAGCATCGCCAGGTCGGCCTGGCTCAGCAATTCGGTGACGGCCCGTTCCGCGTCAGATTTACGGGGCCCTGCCGGTGCCCGCCAGATGGCGGTGCCAATGCTGGCATTGAGTCTGAACTCCGCCCCGGCGGTATGGATGGGCTGTGCCACTGCGTCCAGCACTTGCCGTCCTAGTTCCGCGGAGACGCGCTCAATGTCGGGGCTTTTCTGGATGATGACGAATTCGTCGGCGTTGGTGCGCGCCACGTCGTCCTGATCATAAACCAGTCGGCGTAGCCGCTCGCCCAGGATACGCAGCACGAAATCCCCCGCGCCGTGCCCATGGGAGTCGTTAACGTCCTTGAACTGGTCCAGGTCCACATGGTGTATCGCCACCCCGGTTTTGGCATCCGCCTGTGCCACATGCCGGCGGATCTGGCGTTCCAGCAGCATGCGGTTAGCCAGACCCGTGAGGGTGTCATGGTAGGCCAGGTGTTCCAGCTTCTGGTTGTGCTCCTGAAGCAGGCGGGACCGTGCCTGAGTGGCTGCGTAATGCTCGCGGAAGGCGGCCACCGCATAGAGCAGGGTGATGAACGTGGGCAGGGCGATCAGGCTGATGACCACCGCGGCGGTCCAGCCATCCTCCATGGACAGCCCGGTCTCCATATATGCCGAGCGCAGCAGGATCACCGCCACGCCCGCATAGATCACCCAGCAGAGATGAATGCCCAGCCGTCCACGGAACAGGGCGACGATGAACGCGAACAACACCGGAAACCAGGGCAGGTAGATGAATGCCGAGTTCAACTCGCGGCTGACATACAGGGTATTGGTAAGGTTGCTGAGCAGATGGAAGGATAACCAGGCGACGATGAAGACAGAGATCGGCGTCAGGTATCGCTCTCCGGTGCGCCAAAGCAGCGCGGCAATGGAAACAGACACCACTCCCATCAGTGGTATGGTGAACCATTCCCAGGTGCTGAAGCCCACAAAGGTGCCGACAGCCACGCCATAGGCGCTGCCCACGGCGCCCAGCAAGCAGGCAATCATCACCGCTGTATAGCCCAGACGGTCGCTGAAATCCGCCTGGTGGCTGGGCAACAGGCCGCCGAGGCGCAGCCCGCGCTGGCCCCTTATCTGTGCCATGTGCCACCCGATTTCACAATGCAGGCCTCTTGGTATTGGTGCGATCCGGCGCTGCACTGCAGCGCCCATGCCCTATCGCTTTGCCACCTACTTTAACCCCGCCTGGGTGTTGTATGCCAGCAGGAAAGTCGCCAAATGCCTTGTTTGTCGTGGTTTTTTTCGTCATTCGACGGTAAAGGAAGCACTAATCTATTTCCATGGTGCTCTGCAGAGCCATTCGCGTGCGCTGACCAGCGCGGCGTTCAGTGTGCGCGAATGGCCCGCCCTGCGGGGCCTTGCTGCGCGTCCGGTTGCCGCGTTGCGGCTCTTGCCAAGGGCGACGGCCATTGCCCGCGAGCCGCGCCCTGCCCCCGAACACGCTGCAAAGCCAGAGCGCCATGGGACTAGATCAGTGCGTCCTAAAAATAGCCACATTTTCGGCGGGAATTTCCAATGACCAGTCGAAACGGTCCCCGATCCAGGCCAGGCTGCGGCGCGAATAAAGGCAGATATGCGTGGGGTCGCGGAGGTAATGCCAGCGGGCGAAAACAGGCAGTTCCGGACGGAACCCGGTCATCAGACCAAGCCGTCCGCCGGGCTTCAGCAGGCCGCGCAGTCGGGCGAACTCTAACCCGGGGGCGTGAAAGTGCTCGGCGGTTTCCGAGCAGGTGACGAAATCGTAGCGCGTGTCCAGCACACGTGTATCCGGTGAGAAATACGGATCATAGACAGCGGTCGGAAAGCCCTGCTCCTCCAGCATGACCGACAGGGTGGGGCCGGGGCCTGAACCGTAATCCAGCCCACGGGCCCGTGCTGGCAGGCGCGCCATCAGGGGGGCCGCCAGCCGGCTCAGAAAACGGCGATAGCTGGAATCTGAGGGGCTGTTTTCATGCGTGCTGTAATAGGCCCGCTCCGCATCCCGGTCCAGCCAGTGTTCCGGAGACATCCACGCCAGGTCGCAGATCCGGCAGTGGAGGTAGTCGCGGTCCAGCGTCCGCGCATGCCAACCGATGGCGGCGGATTCGCATAGAGGGCATCGGTCTTGTGGCGTCATGTCGGCCGCCCCTGCTGCAGCTGTGCACTGCCGGTCAGCCAGGCTTTCAGGCGGTCGGCCTGCCGGCTCACGATCAGGTACAGGCAGGGCACGATGAACAGGGTCAGCAGCATGGCCGCGGCGAGACCGCCCACCACAGACAACGCCAGTGGCCGCATGATCTCCGCGCCCTCGCCGATACCGATGGCCAGTGGCAGCATGCCCAGAATTGTGGTGGATGTGGTCATCAGGATAGGGCGCAGACGTACCGTGCCCGCGGCGACCACGGCGCGGGCTGGCGACAGCCCCTGACGGCGACGGCCGATCTCGATGTACTCCACCAGCAGAATGGCATTATTCACCACGATGCCGATCAGCAGGATCACCCCGATCAGCACCGGTGCGGAAACCGGCGTGCCGGTTGCCCACAGCACGCCAACCACCCCGAGAAGCGCCAACGGCGCGGCGCTGATGATCACCAGCGGATTGCTGAGACGCTCGTACTGCACCGCCAGCACCACAAAGACCAGAAAGGCAGCCAGCAGGATCACGGTGCCGAGTTCCCTGTTGGTTTCCTGGATGGTCTCCCATTGGCCGCCAAAGATCAGGCTGATGTCCTCCGGCAGTTCCATGGCCGACAGGCGGTCTTCCACCTGGCCCATGATGCTTCCCACATCAGCCATTTCGGTATTGATATCCCCGGTGACGCGCACCAGGCGGCTCTGGTTTTCCCGCTCGATATGCGCCGGCCCCTCGCCCAGTTCGAAGTGGGCCACGTCCCGCAGCTGCACCGGCGCACCCGCGTGGCGGAACAGCATCAGCCCGCCCAGCACATCCGGGTTCTTGACGGCCTCGGACGGCAGGCGCACCCGGATATCGTATTCCCGGTTGGCGGTCATGTACTGGGTGGGTACTGCGCCGTCCACCGCATCGCGGATGGCGCGGCCCACATCCGATACCCGCAGCCCAAGGTCGGCGGCGCGCTCCCGGTCCACGCGGACGCGCATCAGCGGGCTGCGGCCCTCGCGGCTGAGTTCCACGCCTTCGAGTCCGGTAATGGCCTCCAGTTCGGGAACGATCTGCCGCGCGATGTCCTGCAGCGTTCGCAGGTCATCACCCACCACACCAATGGACAGGTCATCACCGGTGGTGGTGAAACGAAGCCCCTCGATACGCGGCGGGCGGACGCGGATGCGGGCACCGGCCAGGTCCAGGGCCTCCAGGCGCTGCTGCACTTCGGCCACCCATTGGCCGATGGTGAACTCGCCGCTACGCTCCCGCAGCGGCAGGAGTTGTACGGAGGTACGCACGGTGCCGGGGCGTTCGTTGATGATGCCGCCCTGCAAATGACCGCCTACCAGCATGAACTGGCTTTCCACGTCAGGCATGCCGGCGATCACGGCCTCCACCTGCTCCCCCACAGCGCTGGTTTCCTCCGGCGGTGTGCCGGGTGGTAGCCAGACATTGATGGCAATGTTGCCGTCATCCACCACCGGCAGGAACTCGTTGCCCAGGCGGTCGAAGGCCTGTAGCGCGCCGAGCACACCCAGCAGCGCGAGGCCCAGCACTGCCCAGCGCAGCCGTAACACCCGCGGCAGGATCCGCCGGTAGCGGGCGCGCAGCCACAGAATCAGTCGGTTGAACAGACGTAGCGGCAGGGTCCGCTGCAGGCCGCTCTCGAAGCGGATGCCGGCAAGCAGCGCAGCCAGGGTGGGGACCAGTGTCACCGCTGCTGCCAACGTGGCGACGATGGCGAAGGAAATGGTGAGTATCAGGTCGCGGAAGACCAAGGCGGCAATGCCGGTGATGAGCAGGAACGGCGTCACCGCCGCCAGATTCGTGGCGGTGCCGGCGACGATGGCGGATGTGACCTCACGGGCACCATCGTGGGCGGCCGCATCCGGGGTTTTTCCCAGCTTTTCCCGATGCCGGTAGATGTTTTCCAGCATCACAATGGCGTTGTCCAGGAGCAGACCCACACCCAAGGCCAGGCCGCCGAGGCTGATGATGTTCAGCGTCAGGCCGCTCATGCCCATCATGGCAAAGGTCGCCATGATGGCGATGGGAATGGACAGACCGATCACAAAGCTCTTTCGCAGACTGCCCAGGAACAGGAACACCATCAGCATCGCCAACACGCCGCCCAGCAGGGCAGCGCTGGCCACCGCATTGATGGAGCCACGAATGAAAAACGCCGGATCGCTCACGGTCTGGTAACGGATGTCCTCCGGGATAAAGCCGGAGCGGCGCAGGCGATCCATGGTGGCATTGACGGCGTCGACCACGTCCACAGTGTTCGCCTGCGGCAGCTTGAACACGGAAACCTGCGATGCCGGTTCCTGGTTGAGCCGGGCGGACAAGCGCTGCTCGCGGAAGCCGTCACGCACTTCGGCCACCTCGCTCAGGCGGATCCGCCGCTGGCCGTCGCCCGACAGGTTCAGCAGCACCTGCTCCACATCGGTCACCGAGGTGAACAGCCCCTCGGTCTTGGCCATCACATCAAAGGTGTCGGAGGTCAGCCAGCCGCCGGCGATCTCGATGTTCTCGGCGGCCAGTGTCTCGGTGACGTGGCTGAGCCCCAGGCGGTAGGAGCGCAGCCGCTCCTGGTCGATGATGACCTCGATTTCCCGGACCTGGCCACCGGCCGCCTCGACGCCGGAAATTCCGTGAATCGCGATCAGTTGGGGCGTGAGCTGGTTCTCCACCCAATCCCGCACTTCGGTCTCGGAGCGCGCCGTGGAGCTGAAACCCGCCTGCCAGATGGGATCCTGTGACGGGTCGAATTTGTAAAGGCGCGGGGGCTCGATGTCCGACGGTAACTGGGTGCGGGCCAGTTCCAGGTAGCGGGCCGTGTCCTGAAGCGCCAGGTCCAGATTGGTGCCGTACTCGAAGCGCAGGTTGACGTTGGTGCGGCCTTCGGAGGCACGGCTGTCAATGGTGACCAGGTTCTCCACCGCCGCCAGGTTGCGCTCGAGCACGCGGGTGACCTGCTGCTCCATGACCTCCGGCGCGGTGCCCGGGTAGTTCACGGTCACCCGTATCTGCGGATATTCGATGTGCGGAAGCAGGTCCACCGGCAGGCGATTGAAAAAAAACAGCCCGAGGACCACTACCACGGAGGCCAGTGCCAGCGTGCCTGTGGGGCGGCGGATGGCCAGGCTGGTAATGCCCCGACGGTGCTGGGGTGCGTCCACTTAGCCCCTCCAGCCCACGATGCGCACCTGCTGCCCGTCCTGCATCTCGATGGGATTGGTGGCCAGTACCACATCCCCCGGCTCCAGGCCGGACAGGACTTCGGTCCAGTCGCCGCGGGTCACGCCCGGTTCGATCATGCGTCGCTGCAACCGGTTCTCCTGCACCAGATACACATAGCGGCCGTCGTCATGCTCGCCCACGGCGGCGGCAGGTACGGCCAGCGCATCCGGGCGCTGATCAATGGTCAGATGGACCCGGCCCAGATAGCCTGGGCGTACGCCCTGATCAGCCGCGTCGGCCGGTAACGCGATATCCACCGTGATTAGGCGGTTGGTTGCATCGGCGGCCGGATGAATGCGTTGGATCCGCCCCTCAAGCGGGGCGTCCGGTAATGCGTCCAGCGTAATGGGAACGGGCTGGTCGACCTGCAGATGGCGGATGTCCAGTTCGGAAACGGCCAATGGAATGATCAGCGTATCCATGGCGGACAATTCGAACAGGGTGTCCTGGGCCTGCACCGCCTCCCCAGGTTCCACGTGCCTTGCCGTGATCACCGCGTTCCGAGGGGCGTGGATGCGGCCAAACGCCACCCGCGTTTGCCATAGTGCCTGTTCGCTGTCGGCCACCTGCAACTGCGCCAGGGCGCGCTCATAGTCCGCCGGGCTGTTCACGCCCCGCTCGCGCAGTTCGGCGGTGCGTTGATAGTTGATTCGAGCCTCGTCAGCCTGTGCCCGGGCCCGCCGCAGTTCCGCCTGCTCCTCGGAGACATCCAGTTCTACCAGTGCATCGCCGGCTGCGACACGATCGCCCACATCCACATACACCTGATCCACGGTGCCGCTGGTGCGGCTGGCCAGCCGGATGCGGACGCGGGCTTCCACCGTGCCGGAGGTGTTCAGGCTGCGGGACAGGTCGCGGGGCTGGATTTCCACGGCGGCAATCGGTGTGCCGGCAGGCGCGTCGGACGCATTGACGGAGCCCGTCGGACCGGATTCCGTGCAGGCAATGAGCACCAATGCGGTGGCCAGCAGGCCGCCCAGCAGACGACTGTGTCTCGTGACAAGCATGGACATGAACACCTACCAGAGCTTAGGCGCGGCACGGGGCAGTTGCCCTGGGCCCAGGCGGCACCGAAGCCGTCGGAATCAGGATCCGATCAGGCGTTCGAAAATCCGGAAGCCAGCCGCATAGGTACCAATGGCGGAGCCCACCGTGGCAAACAGGAATACCAGCAGGGTACGTGATACGCGGTTGCGCCACCAGCCGCGCATGGTGGTGACATCCGAACGCAGGTTGGCAAAATGCCCCACGTTCGGTCGGCGCATGGTCATCTCCACCCCTGCCGCGACGAAACCGGCGCCAATCGTGGGGTTGAGGGATGTGAACGGCGCCGCGATGAAAGTGGCGATGATCGTCACGGGGTGCGCCAACGCAAGGGTTGCGCCAATGGCCGACAGCGTTCCGTTGATGAGGAACCATTCGCCCACCAGCTGCATGCCCAGACCGGGATTGCGGCTGAAGCCAATGGCGAAACCGGTGAGCACCAGCGCCACCACGATCCACGGCAGGTAGCCCAGCCAGCGGCTTCCCGCAGGCACCTGTTCCAGCGCCTCGCGCTGCGGGCGCGGATCGCCGCTGGCCGGCTGCTGCAGGTGCTGGCCGAGTCCCTTGAGGTGGCCGGCACCGATCACCACAAGCACGTTGCGGTAAGACTTTCCGGCGGTCTCCTCCTGCAGGCGCAAGGCCATGTAGGCGTCGCGCTCGGCAATCAGCGGCTGGTACAGTTGCTCGGAACTCTCCGCGAACTCGGTGAAGGTGGATTCCAGCACGTCGCCTTCCTTCAGGCGTTCGATTTCCTCCTCGCTCACCGTTTGGCGTGAAACCAGGCTGGCCATGAGCCCGGAAATCAGCCCCATGCGCTGCCACCAGGGCACGTTGCGATAGATGCGGCGCAGCGTTGTGCCCACTTCGCGGTCCACCAGCATCAGCGGCAGGTCAGCCTCTCGGGCCTCCCGAATGGCCGCGCGCATCTCCGCCCCGGGTTCGATGCCGGATTGCTCCGCAACCCGCTGCTGAAACGCACCCAGTGCCAGGCTTGCGGCCACCATGCCGGCCTTGCCGCTACGGACCACCTCGAACAGGTCCATGCGCGCCATGGCGTCGGGGTCGGTCATGGTCTGGTAGCGGGTGGGGCACAGCTCGATGGCCACGGCATCGAATTCACCGGAACGGATGAGGTCGGTGACCTCCTCGGCACTGGCCTGCGACACGTGAGCGGTGCCCAGCAGCGTGTAGCGAGTGCCTTCGATCTCCACCACCTGACGTGGGCCCTGGGTTGCCGCTTTGCTCATGAGACTCCGGACGTGGGTGCGCGAAAACGCCTGATTATCCATGAAGCGCTTGACCGCACCAAGCACACCGGGTTCCACCGGGATGCCTCAGGCTTGTGATACGACCGTGGCCGGCGGACACTTGTGGCTCGGACGCGATGGAGCCTGGGAGGGGCCGCCTTGCTGCAACGCTGGAAACAATGGCGCCGGGAACGGCTGCTGCAACGTCATGCTCTGCCAAAAGCACTGGTGGCGGAAATCTACAGTCAGCTGCCTGTGCTCGCGGGGCTGGATAGGGACGAGCAGGAGCGGTTGGTGGAACTGGCGACCCTGTTCCTGGCGGATAAGCGCGTACTCGGGGCCGGCGGTCTGGAGCCGGACCTGGGAATGGCGGTCACCGTGGCGTTGCAGGCCTGCCTGCCGGTGTTGAACCTGGACCTGGACTGGTACCGGGGTTTTACCACCATCATTCTCTACCCGGGGGACTTCGTAGCCCGGCATCGCTACCAGGATGAGTTGGGGCTGGAACATCTGGACGAGCAGCCGATGGTGGGAGAGGCCTGGGACGGCGGGCCAGTGGTGCTGTCCTGGGAGGATGTGGCGCGTTCCGGCGAGCGGGACGGGTTCAACGTGGTGATTCACGAGTTCGCCCACAAGCTGGACATGCGCAACGGGGATGCCAACGGACATCCGCCGCTGCATGAGGGTATGGATCGCCAGGTCTGGACGCACGCGCTCTCCGGCGCCTACGAGGCCTTGTGTGATGCGCTGGATGCCGGTGAGGCTCCCCCTTTGGACGCGTACGCGGCGGAATCACCGGCGGAGTTCTTCTCTGTGCTGAGCGAGGCGTTCTTCGAGTTGCCGGAGGATCTGGCGATGGCTTATCCCGAGGTGTACCGGCAGCTGGTGCTGTTCTACCGCCAGGATCCCTGGCAGCGCCTGCAAGAGAAGCGTTGATCAGTTCTCGTCCCTGTCGTCCTGGTCTTCGTCCGTTGCCTTGGCGGCGTCATCCGCCTCGGATTCAGCACAATCCGGCGAGGTGGTGAATTCCGCGCCGGAGTCAACCAGAATGCGGTCCTGCATATAGCTGCGACCGATCAGCATCTGGTACTCCAGATTGCTGCGGTCGGCCAGGTTAACCTCCACCCGGCGCAGCACGTCACCCACGCACAGTTCCATCTTCACCACCGGCCGGCGGCTGGTGCCGGATGCGCTGCGGATGCGGACATTGCGCACCACAGGCTTTTCGAAGGTATGCTTTTCCCCATGCTGGTTTTCCACGGAAAAGCGGATCCATTCCTCGCCATCACGCTCGAAGCGTTCATGCTCGGGCGCGTTGAGTGAGGAATTGTCCGCACCGGTATCCAGTTTCGCCTGGATGGCGATATCGGCGCTGGCCAGTCGGGCCTCTTCCAGCCAGCCCAGAATGCGCAGATCCCGCGCTTCGGCGTGAGCGGCGCTTGCCGTGAACAGCAGTAGACTCAGACCGGTGAAGCAGAGGGCAGGGAGTCGCATGAGCGGAGAACTCCGAAAACAGCGCAAACAACTTGCAATGGTTGCAAAGTGTATGCCGGGGCGGTCTGCCGTCAATAGTCGCTGTCTGGCGACGCTTGCCGCGGTGCTGATGACGGGCTGTATGGCCGCGCAGCCGGAGCCGCCGGTGCAACTCCGTGTTCTCGAGCAAGGGGCGCATTGTGGCAGCGAGGTGTCGGGCAGCCGCTGGGAGCCGGCGGACACCGGCTGGCGGTTGCGGCTGTCCATGGGGCAGCAGCCCACGGGCGGCTACGCGGTGGAATTGGCGGATCGGGATGTGCGGCGGGTGGATGGTGCCTGGGAGCTGCACGTGGTCTGGCGGGAACCCGGGCCGGACGAGTTGGTCACCCAGGCGCTGACCGCGCCCTGTCTGCTGCTGGACGTACCGTGGGACGAACCCGTGCCGTTGCGCATCCTCGACCAGCACGGGCAGGACCGGTTGGTCGTGGACACGGACGGCGCCGCGGATCGCTGAAGTGGCCGTCAGGCTCCGGCCTCCGACGCCCCGTCAGTGGTCGAGGCGTAGCGGCTGCCGCCCTGCATCTTGGCCTGGTACATGGCTGCATCAGCAGCCGTGATCAGGCTGTCCGGGTCATCGCCGTCGTGCGGGAATTGGCTGATACCGATGCTGGCGCCCACGCTGCAGCGGTGCCCGTTGACGGTGATGGGTTCCGGTAGCTGGCTCAGCATGTCGCTTGCCACCGCACTTGCGGCCGCGTGGTCCACCGGCGGCGTCAGCACCACCACGAATTCGTCGCCGCCCAGTCGGGCAACCGTATCGGTTTCCCTGACCTCGGCTTGCAATCGCCGGGCGAGTTGCTGAAGAACCATATCCCCTACCCGGTGCCCCAGCTCATCGTTCACCGGCTTGAAGCCATCCAGGTCGATGAACAGGACGGCCAGTTGCTGTTGGTTACGGCGTGCCTGGGCGATGGCCACCGCGAGCCGGTCCATGAGGAGTGTCCGGTTGGGCAGGCCGGTGAGTGCATCGTGGGTGGCGTCGTGACGCAGCTGCTCTTCCTGGCGCTTGCGATTGGAGATATCGGCCAGGGTGACCAGGTAGTGGCTGATGGTGCCGGCCTCGTCGCGGATGGCCGTGACTGTCACCCAGGCAGGGAAGGGGTCGCCGTCACGCCGCCGGGCCAGCATTTCCCCCTGCCAGCGCCCGTGATCCTGCAAGTGCTGCCAGGCGGCGTCGTCCAGCTGTCCCTCCAGCTGCGTGCTGGTCAGCAGTGGGGACGGGCGCCCGATCAGGTCTGCCGGCTGGTAGCCCGTGAGTTCGGAATAGGCGGGATTGCAGCGTACTACCCGGCGGTGGGCGTCGCTGACCAGCATGGCCTCGGATGTGTGTTGGAACACGCTGGCGGCGAGCCGCAGTTGCTGTTCGGAGCGCTTGCGGCGGGTGATTTCCCGTTCCAGAACCAGAATGGTGGCAATGCTGCCGTCCTCGCTGGGCTCCGGGATCGCGCGGCATTCGAAGAACAGCAGCTGGCCGTCCGGGGCACGGACGCGGAAATCAAACATGTGCATGCGCCCGTCCTCGAAAACTTGCAACAGGCGTTGCTCCAACTCGGCGGCCAGGGCGGGGTCCTGGGCGATATCCGGGCGGCGGCGGCCGGTTAGCGCCTGGGCGGGGATGCCGGTATAGCGTTCCGCCACCGAGTTCATGTACAGCACCCGCAGTTCCCGGTCGAGTCGGGCGATGACGTCGGGGGAGTTCTCCACCAGCGCCTGGAAAGCGGCCTCCCGTTCCCGTAACGAGGCTTCCATGCGCTTGCGGTTGGTGATGTTGAAGGCAAGCCACAGCACGGCCGGGTGCTCGCTGCCAAAGGCGTGCAGGGGCACAACCCGCGCCTCGAACCATTGCGGGCCAAACGGTGCGCTATCGGGTGTCCCCTGGACGTCGTCCACGCTCAGACTGTATTCCAGTGTCTGCATGCGGTTGACATCCAGTGTGGTGTGGATCACCTGCATAAAGCGCTCAGCATGCTGTGCCGGCAGCACCTCGCTCAGGCGGCGGCCAACCAGTCCTTCGGTACTGCTGTACTGATCGCTGCTGCCCCCAATGATGTCCAGGTAGCGGCCTTGTTCGTCGAGTATGAATCCGATGTCCGGCATGGCATGGATCAGGGCCTGCAGCCGGTCACGACTATCGCGCAGCGCCAGGTGCAGTTGCTTCTGCTCGCTGATGTCGGTCACCGTCACCAGCGCCGCAGACCGCCCGTGCCAGTCCACCTGGTTGGCGTTGATGCGCGCATCCAGCAGGCCGCCGTCGGGCCGCAGGATCTGCAGTTCGTATGTGGCGCCGAAGCGGTCACCGCGCATCCGGGCGGCATGCCGGCGGGCCAATTCTTCCCGGTAGGGCTCGGCGATCAGCGAGGCGAAGCGGCGCCCGACCAGTTCTGCCTCGCTGCGTTCCGCCAGTTCGCACAGCCGCGGGTTCACATATCGCAACACACCGTCCTGGGCGATGCAGACGCCGTCATTGAGCTGTTCCACCAGCGTGCGGTATTTCTCCTCGGAGCGGCCCAGGGCCAAACCCTGAGCAGACAGGCGCCAGGTACCGGCACCGGCGATCAGGGACAGGACCAGACCGAAGCTCAGCCAGTAGGGCTGGCTGCCGAGGCCGGCGTCCGGCGTCCGGCGCGCTGCGAGTTCCCAGGTGGCCCCCTTGAGCTGGACCTGCTGCCGGAGATCAGCGTGAGTGAACAGGTCGGGATCTCCCAGAAGCAGCGCCTCATCGTCCAGGTTGCGCAGTGCCAGTTCCAGCGCCAGGTTCTCGTCCAGCAGCCCGGCGGCGGAGAACAGGCTGTCCATACGGATGACCGCGGTGACTAAACCCCAGTAACGGGTCTCGCCATTCTGATGGATGAAGACCGGCTCCCGGGTTGCAAGCGCGGTGCCCCCTTGGACGAGCTGGACCGGGCCGGTGATGATGAGTTGCTCCTGGTTGATGGCCCGCTCCACCGCGGCGCGCTGCTCCGGCTGGGCACCGAGATCCAGCCCCATGGCGGCCTCATTACCCTCCATGGGATGAACGAAACGCACTACGTTGTCCGGCGCCAGAACGAAATGCCGTGTGTGGGGCGTATTCTGCAGCAGGGCCTCGGCCATGCTCAGGAAACGTGCTTCGGGGAGATCCGGTTCGCTGGCCACCAGCGCCGAGAGGCCGTGGGTGGCGTACATGGTGGTATTGAGTTCGCTTTCCAGTTGGGCCCGGATGGTGGCCAGTTCCTGGATCGACTGCGCTTGTTGCTGCGCGCGTTCGCGCTCAGCAACGAAATCCGCCAGCAGCCAGCTTGCCACGCCGCCCGCCAGCAGCGTGACCATGCCCGCAAGCACGGGCAGGTGGCGAAGTAGCATGCGGGGCATGGGGCGTTGAACCTCCTGTTCCAACTCGTGTCCGAACCCCGGTCCCGCGACTCCTGCCGGGCCCGGTGAATACTGTCCGGATCGGCGCCATTCGGCGGCGTTGACCCCCCGAGCGCGCTTTTCGCTAGTGTACGCAGGCGGCCACTGACTTGACTACGGCTGATCGCCGGATTGTGCAAGTTCTGGGCGAGGGTTGTAACCTGTAACACCCATCCAAGCAAAGGATTCCTTTAAACCATGCACGCAAGCTCGACGCCGCCCCTGGCGGGCTTCCGCTTTGCAGAACTGCTCACGCCGGAGGGGCTGCAGCGCCTGGACCAAGCGTTTCTGGCCTGGCTGCATTCCCGGGATTCGGAACTCGCGCAGCGCCTGCTGGAGTACCGGCGCACCACGTCGGCACCAAGCGCTGGAGAGACCAGTGCGCTGCTGCTGGCGCTGGCGCCGCAGCTGGAAGCCTGGATGGCGGAATTGTTCGGTGTGGAATCCGAGTTGCGCCGGGTTCATGAAGCCACGCTGGGCGACCAGGTAATCTGGCAGTTCAGGCGTGACTGGGTACAGAAGGCGGCAAAAAAGCGGCGTGATCCGGTTCAAACCGGCTGGCAGGACCTGGACGCCTGGCTCACGGGAAGCCTGCGTGACGCCGGACTCACCGATGAGGACCGGGAGCGGGGCGTGGCCCGGTTCGCCAGACGCCTGTCGGACGCTGCCGATGCGGTGGCGGATTCCGCCCGACTGATGGACTGGTGTCGCCTGGCTCTCACCGACGAGGCGGGCCGGAAAGCGGTGACTGACTGGAGCAGTTTCCGGCTGCCCCGTCGTGTGGATCACGCCAATCTGGTGCCCATGGAAGCCGAGGCCGGGCCGGTGGGGCGCCTCCATGTGGCGCCGGTGCACTGGCGCAGGCGCGACGGGTTTGCCCTGACAGACACCCGCATGAGCCCTCGGGACGTGCAGGCCGAGGTGGACTACTGCGTCTACTGCCACGACCACGACGGGGATTTCTGTTCTCGCGGTTTCCCGGAAAAAAAGAAGCAGCCCGAACTGGGCTTCAAGGTGGACCCTCTGGGGGTGACGCTCACCGGCTGCCCGCTGGAAGAGAAGATCTCCGAGATGCATCTGCTCAAGCGGGACGGCCGTATCATCGCGGCGCTGGCCATGGCCATGGTGGACAACCCCATGGTGCCGGCTACCGGTCACCGCATCTGCAACGATTGCATGAAGGGCTGTATTTACCAGAAGCAGGACCCGGTGAACATTCCGCAGGTGGAAACCGCGGTGCTCTCCGAGGTGCTGGACCTGCCCTGGGGCGTGGAGATCTATGATCTGCTCACGCGCTGGAATCCGCTGCGCCGTCAACGCTACGTCATGCAGCCCTACAACGGGCGCAAGGTGCTGATCGCCGGTATGGGGCCGGCCGGTTTCACCATGGCGCATTACCTCACGCTGGCCGGCTGCGGGGTGTTGGGTATTGAAGGCCTGAAGGTGGAGCCCTTGCCGGAGGATCTGCTGCGGGAGCCCATTCGCGACTGGAGCAGCCTGGAGGAACCGCTGGATGAGCGCATTCTGCTGGGTTTCGGTGGCGTGGCCGAATACGGCATCACGGTGCGTTGGGACAAGAATTTCCTCAAGCTCATCTACCTGAGTCTGCTGCGCCGGCCCACATTCCAGGTCAAGGGTGGGGTGCGCCTCGGCGGGACCGTGACGCTGGAGGATGCCTGGGAGCTGGGTTTCGACCATGTGTGCATGGCCACCGGCGCCGGCTACCCGCGGGTGATTCCCATGGGTAACAGCCTGGCCCGCGGTATGCGGCAGGCCAACGATTTCCTGATGGCCCTGCAACTGACCGGTGCGGGCAAAGACAGCTCAATCGCCAATGTACAGGTGCGCCTGCCGGCGGTGGTGATCGGCGGTGGCCTCACTGGCGTGGATACCGCCACCGAGGTGCAGGCGTATTACATCAAACAGGTCGAGAAGACGCTCCGGCGTTACGAGGCCTTGGCCGCCGGGCAGGGCGAATCCGCCGTGCGTGCAGCGTTGCCGCCGGACGACCTGGAGGTGCTGGACGAGTTTCTGGAGCATGGCCGTGCGGTGCGGGCGGAGCGCGAACGGGCGTCGGCTGCCGGCGAAGAGCCGGATTTCATCCCGCTGCTGCATCGCTGGGGTGGTGTCACCATCGCCTATCGCAAGGGCATGAACGCCTCGCCAGCCTACACCCGGAATCACGAAGAGCTCATCAAGGCCAGCGAGGAAGGGCTGTTCTACGCCGAAGGACTGGACCCCATCCATGCGGTGCTGGATGCCGGCGGCCATGTGAAGGAACTGATACTGCGCCGTATGGAATGCCGGGAGGGGCGTTGGTTTGCCACCAGCCGGGAGGTTCGCCTGCCGGCCCGGGCCGTGTTCGTGGCGGCGGGCACGGTTCCCAACACCATCTACCAGCACGAGCACCCACAGGGCTTCGTGATGGATGGCAACCATTACCATCCCCACGTGGAACATGATTATTCCCTGCAGCCGGTGCGCGTGGCCGAGCACGTGAAGGCTCCGGAATTCGGCCCGTTCACGTCCTACGAGCATGCGGGGCGCCGGGTCACCTTCCTCGGTGACACCCACCCGGTCTTCAACGGCAGTGTGGTCAAAGCCATCGCTTCCAGCCGCCGCAGTTACATGGAAATCCTCAAGGCGCTGCGCCATCTACCCGAGGCGGATACGGATCCGGCCGGTTATCAGACATTCCGGGAACAGATGGATTACCTGTTCGATGCCGTGGTGGAGGAGGTCAACCGGGATAATCCGGCCGTGGTGGAACTCTGGGTGCGCGCACCCATGGCCGCCCGCAAGTTCCGGCCAGGGCAGTTTTTCCGTTTTCAGACCTACGAGACACTGTCGCCGGTGGTGGAAGGGACACGCCTTCAAGTGCCGTTGATGACCGTGAGCGGCACCGGCCTGCGCGAAGACAGTATCCGGCTGATGGTGTTGCAGTGGGGTGCCGGGCCGCGGATTGCCGGGCGTCTGAAGCCCGGGGATCCGCTGGTGCTGATGGGCCCCACCGGGGAGCCCACCCACATTCCCGAGGGCGAGACCGTACTCGTGGTGGCCGGGCGCTGGGGCGCTGCGGTAATGCACGACATCGGCACCGAGTTGCGGCAGAAGGGCAATCGCGTGCTGTACCTGGCCGCCTTCGGCAGTGCCGCGGATGTGGACCACCAAGATGAACTGGAGGCCGGTGCCGACCAGATCATCTGGGCCACTGCCGATGACACCTTGATCCCGGCCCGTCGCCCACAGGACGTCAGCGTACAGGCCACGGACATGGTGGCGTTGCTCGAGCGCTACCACCGGGGGGAACTCGGCACGGGTCAGGGGCGCATCCCGCTGGGCGAGGTGAACCGCATTATGGTGATGGGGGGTACCGGCCTGTTGCGGGGGTTCCAGCAGGCGTTGGCGGGCCAGCTCGGGGAGTATTTCCCGCCGAACGTCATGGCCCTGGGAACCGTGGGCAGCCCCATGCAGTGCATGCTCAAGGGTGTGTGCTCCCAGTGTCTACAATGGCAAATGGATCCGGAGACCGGCGAACGGACCCGGGCGGTGTTCTCCTGCGCCGAGCAGGATCAGCCTCTGGCTTGGATCGACCTGGACAACCTGGCCGCGCGGCAACAGCAGAACCGGCTGGCTGATGCGCTTACCGGGCGCTGGGTGGAGCATGTGCTGAAGCGGGCAGAACAGGCCGACACCTGACACCCGTTCGGGGTCCTGGCGTTGAACCCCGGGGGCCCTCGTTGGTCTCAACTGAATCGCCCCGCTGCCGCGGGGCGTTGGCGACCGTTGGAGGAAAGGCACCATGAAAACACAGTTGGCTGTTCTGTTGTTCACCCTGGTTTTTGCGGGGTCTGCCTGGGCCCACAGCTGTCCCCGGCTGATGGCGGAGATTGACGCCGTACTGGAAGGCGATCATGTGGAATCGCACGTGGAGGCGGACGTGCTGGAGCAGGCCAAACAGTTGCGCGCCGACGGGGAGCGGTACCACGAGCAAGGCGACCATGACCGTTCCATGGAGGCATTGGAGCAGGCCATGGAACTTCTGGCTGTCGATCATTAATCCCTGGCGGCGGCCGGCCCAGAGCCCGGCCGCCGCACTGATCCCGTGGGTTGACATGCATCGGGTTGCAGGCCCCGTCTCTGACCCCGCCTGAGCGGCACGGCGGGAACCCTCTTCAGATCTGTTCTGACCGCGCCGCACCGCAGGCGGTCAGTCAACACAGCTCAGGGTGCGCGAAAGCCCCGCAGAGCACCATGGGAATAGATCAGTGCTTCCTGAATCAGCTGTATTGCGGATATTGCCGGAATGCTGATCTACTTTTCATTGGCGACGGCATTGCTGAACCTGCCCAACGGGTGAACCCGGAACCTGGCCGCGGGTCTCACTGGCAGGAACCGCGTGGAGGACATCGCATGCCCCGATTCTGGATCTCCTTGTTGCCGGCCGCCCTGCTGGTGCTGGCGCCGGTCCCCGGCCTGACCGCCAGTCCCAGTCCAGTTGATCAGCGTGCCGGCGTGGAACCGTTGCAAACCGCTTCCGGCCGGACGGTGGGCAGATCCGATGCGGGTGATCGCAAGTCGATTGTGCTGACTATCTACCAACATGGGCAGGCCCTGGTGCGTGAGCAGCGCCTCGTGGGCCTGGAGCAGGGTCGCAACCGGCTGGCACTGCTGGATGTCAGCCCGCAGTTGCGTCCGGAAACCCTGCAATTGCGGGGGGAGGCCGGGCTTGACGTGCATGCCCAGCGGCTTGAACGGGATGTGCTCACGCGCCAGGCGCTGCTCGATGCCCATCTGGGCCGTGAGGTGGAACTGCGACGGGACGACGGTGCCGGCGGCGACATCGTGGTGGATGGCGTCCTGCGAAGCGCAGCGGGTGGCGAAGCCGTGGTGGAACTGGAGGATGGCGTGGAGGTGGTTGGCCCGCAGTCCCAGTGGCGTATCCGGTTCCCCCAATTGCCCCCGGGCCTGCGTGCGGAGCCCGGTCTGGTGGTGGATCTGCGGGCGGAGCAGCCCGGCCGACAGGGGCTGGAGCTGATCTACCTGACCGGCGGTCTAGGCTGGCAGGCGGATTACGTGCTGGAGCTGGATGATGAGCACCTGGACCTGATGGCCTGGGCGAGCCTGGATAACAGCGCCGGTCTGGCCTTTGAGCAGGCCTCGGTGCGTCTGGTGGCCGGCGACCCGTCCCGGCGCGGTGAGCAGCCCTTGGCGCGGAGCCTGATGGCGGAGAGTGACGGACTCCAGGGAGCGTCCGAGGGGAATTACCGCATGTACACTCTGCCGCAGCCGGTGGACATCGGCGCGGCGCAGCGGAGTCAGTTGCCGCTGTTCCGACTGGACCGGATCCCCTTGGAACGGGAATACCGGCTGCGGGGTGCTGCCTGGGGGGCGGCCCCAGGCGTGCAGGCGCCGCCCGTGACCGTGCATGTGCGATTCCGTAACGCGGACGGGGATGCAGACCGGGCCTTCCCGGCTGGCACGGCCCGTGTGTATCAGCGCGATACACACGGAGAGCCGCTGTTTCTGGGCGAGGATGCGGTGGTTGCGACACCGCCGGGTGGTACGGTGGAGCTGTCGGTGGGAACCGCTTTTGATGTCACCGCCCAGCGTCAGCAGACGGATTTTCGCCGCCTGGGAGCCCGTGCCGAGGAGCAGGCCTGGTCGATTGCCTTGCGCAATACGCTGGAACGACCGGTGAGCGTGCGGGTCATGGAGCAGGTGCCCGGGGACTGGAGCCTGCTGGACAGCAGTCATGAACCGGAACGCAAACCGGCCGGTCAGGGTCTGCAGTGGCAGGTCGACGTGCCCGCCGGCGAGACCGTTGAACTGGATTATCGCGTGGAAATTCGTCGTTGATGCATTTGGAGGGTCCATGTTTATGACCGCATTGCGCCTGCCGCTGGTCGCCCTGCTGCTCGTAATCCCGGCACTGTCGGCGATGGCGGGGCAGACCGGCAATGCGTCGGCGCCGTTGGCTGACGGGCTGCCCGAGTTCTCCGCCGAGTACGAACTGCGTCGCGACAATCTGCGTGCCGCCCGCCTGACCCGCAGCCTGCGCTGTGATGACGGCGATTGCCAGTTCAAGTCCGAAGGCCGCACGGTGGGTTTCGCAGATCTGTTGCTGCGCGGCCGCATCGAGGAGTGGACCCGGTTCCGTCTCGATGATGGGCAGATTGTGCCGTCGGAATACTACTACCGGCAGCGTGCCCGGGGCGGCAATAACGAGTACGCCCGCCTGTTTTTCAACCCCGAGAGCGGGCGGGTCAGCAGCCGCGGCGATGAACGCTGGGAAACCCATGTGGACGGCGAAACCATGGACGAGCTGTTGTCCCAGCTGCGCCTGATGCTGGCGGTGCGGGCCGGGGAGACCGAGATGGAGTTTTCCGTGGTGGAGCCCGATGGTGAGCTGGACAGTTATAGCTTCCGCGTGGTCGGCCGAGAACAGGTGGAGACGCCGGCAGGCCGCTTCGAAGGTGTGAAGGTGGCACGTGTGGGCGGTTCATCCAGCCGCGAAACGCGCATGTGGTTCGCCGTTGAACACGACTTTATCCCGCTGGTGGTGGAACAGGAACGGGTCGGCCGGGAAACCTACCGGGCAGCCTTGGTGGAGCTGCATTAAGCATGGGAGTAGACCAGTGCCTCCTTAGCTCAGGCCCGGCAATGGCAGCGGCAGCAGGCGCCAGCCTCCCTTCGGGCCGGCCTGATCGTCCCGGCGCTGGATCCGCCAGATAGTTCCCTGGCGGGCATCGCTCACATACAGCTTGCCGTCCGGTCCTTCCGCCAGGCCTCCGAAGCGGGAGGAAGTGTCCCCGTCCATGCGGGCAAAGGTCTCCCACGCTTGATCCCCTTGCGGGCGGCCGTTGGCATCCAGTGGTAAGACGATGATGCGGCTTTGATCCGCGTCCTCCACGCTGATGAATGCGGCGGAGCGTCCCTCGTGCAGGAAGCCCTCGGTGCGGTGAAAGAGCAGATCCCGATACTCCAGGTGGCCGGGCAGGGCCAGTTCCGGCGAAGGATAGCGCTCATTGCAGGGGCCGGTGCGTTCACCGTCGCCGCCGGCGTCGGCGGCGAGCAGTCGCTTGCCGGCATCGGAATCGTGATAGCAGTAAGGCCAGCCGTAATCCACACCTTCGGTGACGCGCAGTAATTCGCTGGATGCGGAGGCATGCTGCCCGCGGGTCAGTGCATAGAGTTGATCGTCCAGCGGATTCCAGGCGAGTTTCGCCCCTGGTCTGATGCCCAGGGCATGGTTGGCGGATTCCTCCAGCTGCTCCCCGGGTGTGGTGCTATCGAAACGCCAGATGCTGTCGTCCGCCTGGACAAACAGGGTGTGGTCCGGGCCGGAGGCGAATGCGGGGCCATGGTCCTGCGCCTTCTCCAAGCCGGCGGCAATCACCTCGGCATCACCGTTCGGGCCGAGATGGGTGTCGTGCAATGCCATGCGGAGAATGCGCTGGTCCTCGGCCACGTAGAGCTGGCCGTCGGCCAGCGCGATGCCCGAACCGCCCCGTTCGCCGAAGCGGATGATCTCATCCATGCGACCGTCGCCATCCGTGTCGCGCATGCCGACCACCCCGCCGGGCCCGTCATCCTGATCGCGTATGGCCACATAGATGTCGCCCGCCGGTGACAAGGCCAGCTGTCCGGCAGGGCCGAGGTCCCGGGCGACGGCTTGGGCGCAGAACTGGTCCGGCAGTTCCAGGCCGGCATTGTCGGCATCGCAGTGTGCATCGTCACCGCCAAGGCTTGTACCGGCGGCGGCCAGCGCCAGCAGGCCGAGTACGCAGGCCGATAGTTTCCCTGATTGCATCTCTCCTCCTGGCGTGGAGCCCATGGGCGTGCAGCGGGCTGAATGGTGCCATATGTTGAGCCCGCACCGGATCCCACCGGTGGGATTGATCTGGTGGCGAAAGGTTCCACGAAGCTTGCGCATTCGCCGGCCACTGGTGTCATTATGGGGTCACGATAGCTGCACAGGATGCAGGTATCCCGCCACAGCGATCGCCGGAGGTGCCATGGTCAGGATTGAGAAGAAAGCCCGCCGTGCATACGTGCTGGACACGAATGTGCTGATTCACGACCCCTCCTGCCTGTTCAAGTTCAAGGAACACAACGTCGTTATTCCCATGACCGTGCTGGAGGAACTGGACCAGCTCAAGCGCGGCAGCCACGATACGGCGCGCAGCGCGCGACAGGCAAGCCGTAATCTGGGCGCCCTGCTGGACAGCGTGGACATGGCCGATGTGGCCGCAGGCGTGCTCCTGGTGGCCGCCGACGGCAGCCGTCCCGGTGGCAAGCTGTTCTTCCCGCTGCCCCAGGCCGGTGGGCCGGCGCCGGGAATGGATACCAGCGTGGCGGATAACCGCATCATCGCCGAGGCACAGATGGTGCGCCAGGCCCGGCCCGACGAGAGCGTGATCCTGGTCAGCAAGGACGTCAACCTGCGTGTGAAATGCGCCGCGCTGGGTATTCCGGTGGAGGACTACCGCAACGACCGTGTGCTGGACGACATCGATGCCATGAGCCGTGGCATGACCGTGGCCGGCACGGATTTCTGGTCCCGCAACGAGGGCGAGATCGAATCCTGGCAGGAGGCCGGGCGGGCCTATTACCGGTTGCGGGGCGCGTTGGTGCAGGACTGGTATCCCGGGCTGCTGGTCTGCGAGGACGAGGACCCGCGTGGCGGCGCCTTTGAGGGCATTGTGCGGGAATGCGATGGTCACACAGCGTTGCTGGAACTCTGCCGTGACTATCGGGAGGAGCGGCATGCGGTTTGGGGCGTGCGGGCCCACAACCTGTTGCAGAATTTTGCCTTCAACCTGTTGCTGGACGAGGACATCGATCTGGTCACCCTGGCCGGGGCGGCCGGGACGGGGAAGACTTATATGGCGCTGGCGGCGGGCCTGCATCAGCTCTATGAGGAGCGGCGTTTCGAGCGCATTGTCATCACCCGGGAGACCATCGCCATGGGCGAGGAGATCGGTTTTCTGCCCGGCACCGAGGAAGAAAAGATGGCGCCGTGGATGGGCGGCATCCAGGACAATCTGGAAGCGCTGTTGCGCACTGATGACGGCTGGGCCGGCGCAGCCACCCGCGACATGCTCACCGGTCGCGTCCTGTTCCGGTCGCTGGGTTTCATGCGCGGGCGGACGTTCAACGATACCTTTCTGATCATCGACGAGGCGCAGAATCTTTCGCCGAAGCAGATGAAGAATCTGGTCACGCGGGCGGGGCGCAACACCAAGATCATCTGCCTGGGCAACGTCAACCAGATCGACAGCCCTTACCTGACTGAAACCACTTCCGGGATGACCTATCTGGTCCAGCGTTTCCGGAGTTGGGCTCATGCCGGGCATGTCACGCTTCGTGAGGTGGAGCGCTCACGTCTGGCGCTGGCCGCGGAGGATCTGCTCTAGGGAAGCACTGATCTATTCCCATGGTGCTCCGCGGCGCCATTCGCGTGCGCTGACCAGCCGGCCGCGACGCGAGTGATGGGCGTGACTGCCTGCCACTCCGTCACTGCCGCGCAACTGTCATCGATCCGTCCCGCATAGTTCATCGCCATAACACGTCTCTGCAGTGCGCAGGGGCAATGATCTCCAACGTTCTCGAGGCCCGGTTCGGGCGGCGTGACCTGCTGAAGGGTGGCCTGGGGGAGGCCGTGGTGGGGCTGTTCGGTGGCGTCGGCCTGGCCGGCTGTAACTCGTCCAGCTCGGGCTCCGGTAATGGCGTCGGCGATGGTGATTCGCCGGCAGTCCTGCTTCTTGGCTTTGATCCGGTTCCCGTCAGCGAGCTGGATGAGGTCGTTGTCCCCGAAGGCTACAGTTTCCAGGTGATCGGCCGCTGGAGCGAGGACGGCAACGACCCCGCTGCGAGCACTTTCCAGTGGAACATCTTCGCCTTTGCCGGCGACTCCAGCGAGAACGAACTGGCAGGCGGCTTCCATCTGAACGGTAATGCGCTCACCGAGTACAACGAGTTCAGCTTGCCGGACGGCCTGTGGATCGACAAGGACAGCCGCATCTGGATCCAGCTGGACATAAGCGAAAGCGTGATGAACACCAACCCGGTGTACGCCATGATGGGGAACAACAGCATGTTGGCCGCCGACCCGGTGACCGGCGAGATCCGCCGCTTCCTCACCGGCCCGCTGGGCCAGGAGATCACCGGGGTGATCACCACGCCGGACCAGCGCACGATGTTTATCAACGTCCAGCATCCGGGCGCCACCACCTCGGCGGAGGATTTCGCGGCGGGGCAACTCACCGGCACCTGGCCGGATCACGACGGCGGCTACGCCCGTTCGGCCACAGTGGTCATCTGGAAGGACGACGGCGGCAAGATCGGGACCTGATGGGTGCACGCCGGCCACGCCCGGCGTGCAGAGGCT
>SLCE01000173.1 GCA_007125985.1 Ectothiorhodospiraceae bacterium
AGGAGGGCGTCATGGAACACTGGGAAACCGGAGAGGGGCGGCTGCTGTGCAATGGCCGCCGGGTGCTGAGCAGCGACCAGATCGTGCTCTTTCGACAGGGCGGGCGGGGCTGTGCGGCCTATGTGCATGCCCACCCGGATCTGCAACTGCCGTCGGAGCCCGCGCGCCTTCTGCTGGATGACGGGCGCAGCGGCCTGTTCCGCCTGGTGCGCCGGCGCGGCACGCTGTTGTGCCTGCACAGCGAGACGGGCCTGCGTTAGCCTGCACCGCTGCGGCCTGAGGCACGGGTCCGACGCTGGATCAGCTGCGCCTTGCCTCTGCGGGCGCGAAACGCGCGTCCTCGGCGTAGGGGAAGTCATGCAACCCGGTCTCCACCCGCTCCGGGTCGAAGGTCCAGTACTGACGGATCTCGGCGATGAGGCCGTCGCGGAAGCTGTAGTGTTCGGAGCCGCGTACCGCAGCGGTTCTACCCTGATGGGGCACCAGCATGGTCCATTCGATGGCGGCGGCTTGCCCGTCGCCGACGAAAGTGTCCACGTGCCAGGCCGCTTCGCCCCAGCGCTCGCGAATCCCGACGTAGAAGGCTGCAATTTCCCCCGCGCCGCGCACCGGGCGGTGGTTGGTGTCATAGACGACGCCGTCCTCACAGAAGCAATCACGGATCCCCTGCAGATCACCCCGGGTGCAGGCATCGAAGTAGGCGTGGACCAGTTGGCGACTGTTCATGGGTGCCCCCTTTCTAGCTATTGCCGCGCAGGCCGCTGATGGTCTTGCCTGGCGCGATGGCCTCCGGCTCGAGCATCAGTTCGATCAATGCCGGTTTTCCCGCCGTGCTCGCCCGTTCGAAGGCCGGGGCAAAGTCCTCGGTGCGTTCCACGCGCTCGCCGTGGGCGCCGTAGGCCTCGGCCAGCCGGGAGAAGTGCGGGTTGTGCAGTTCGGTGGCGCTGACCCGGCCCGGGTATTCACGCTCCTGGTGCATGCGGATGGTGCCGTAGCTGCCGTTGTTCACCACGATGATGACCACCGCCGCGTTGTACTGCACGGCGGTGGCCAGCTCCTGGCCGGTCATCAGGAAGCAGCCGTCGCCGGCGAAGGCCACCACCGGGCGTTCCGGGTAGAGCAGCTTTGCCGCGATGGCCGCCGGTACGCCGTAACCCATGGACCCGGACGTGGGAGCCAGCATGCTCCGATATTGCCGGTACTGGTAGAAGCGGTTTGGCCAGATGGCGTAGTTACCCGCGCCGTTGGCAATCATGGCTTCGGGCGGCAGGTTTGCGTTGAGCCAGTCGATGATCTGGCCCATCTGCAGCGGGCCGGGGTTGTCCGGGGGCACGGTCCAGTCACGATAGGCCTGGTTAATGACCTGGGTGCGTGCCGCCCAGGGACGCTCCTGCGGGGCGTCCAGCGTGGCTAGTGCGCGGGGTGCGGCGCGCATGTCGGCGTTGATGGCCAGGTTCGGCTGGTACGTGCGACCCAGCTCCTCAGCGTCGGCATGGATGTGGATCAAGGTCTGGCGGGGTAGGGGGATGTCCAGCAGGGTATAGCCGCTGGTGGTGGATTCACCCAGCTTGGGGCCAATCACCAGCAGCAGGTCGGATTCCCGGATGGCTTCGACGAGTTTGGGGTTCACGCCCAACCCGGCATCCCCCGCGTAGTTGGGATGCAGGGCATCGAAGTAGCCCTGGCAGCGGAACGATACGGCCACCGGCAGATCCCAGGTCTCGGCAAAGCGCCGCAGCGCCTCGCAGGATTCCGCGTCCCAGCCACCACCGCCGATAATGGCCATTGGGCGTTCCGCATTGGCCAGCCGTTCCCGGATCCGTTCCAGAGATTCCGCCGAGAGCCCCGTCTCCACCTGCGTGTAGCGGCGGGCGGGGGGTGCATCGGCGCGCTCCGTCAGCATATCCTCGGGCAGTGCCAGAACCACCGGTCCCGGGCGGCCGGCGGTGGCGGTGTGAAAGGCGCGGCCGATGAACTCGGGGATACGCCAGGTCTGGTCGATCTGCGCCGTCCATTTGCTGAGTTGCCCACACATGCGGCGGTAGTCGATTTCCTGGAAGGCTTCCCTTTCCTCCGCATCGCGGGCCACCTGGCCGATGAACAGGATCAGCGGGGTGGAATCCTGGTGGGCGATATGGATCCCTGCCATGGCGTTGGTCGCACCCGGGCCGCGGGTGACGAAGCAGATACCGGGGCGGCCGGTGCACTTGCCGTAGGCCTCGGCCATCATGGCAGCGCCACTTTCGTGGCGGCAGACAGTGACGGCGATCTCCGGCGCGTCCACCAGCGCATCCAGCACGGCCAGATAGCTTTCGCCGGGCACGCAGAAGATGCGGTCCACGCCGTGCAGGCGGAGCTGCTGCACCAGGATTTCTCCACCGGTGCGGTGGTGTTGCTGCTGATTCATAGTGTCTGTGCCTCTTGAGCCTGGCCCGCAGCCTGCGCGCGCAATGCCTTCTTGTCGAGCTTGCCGTAGGCAGTGAGAGGCAGGCTGTCCACGAAGTGCACCGCCTTCGGGCGCTTGTAGGCGGAGAGTTCGTCGCGGCAGTGGTCGATGATCTGCTGCGCACGCGTTTCCGCGCCCGGCGCCCGGACCACGAAGGCGGTCACGGCCTCGCCCCAGTCCGGATCCGGCAGACCCACCACGGCCACCTGGCCCACGCCGGGGCAGCCCTGAATCGCGTTCTCCACTTCCGTGGTGTACACGTTCATGCCCCCGGTGATGATCATGTCCTTGCTGCGGTCCAGCAGGTAGACGTAGCCGTCCTCGTCCTGGCGGGCGATGTCGCCGGTGCGCAGCCAGCCGTCCACCAGGGTTTCCGCGGTCTTGTCCGGCAGGCCGTGATAGCCGGTCATGGTGTAGGGCGTGCGCGCGGCCAGTTCGCCGCTCTCGCCGCGCGGTACCTCCCGGCCGTTTTCGTCGACGATTCGCACCTCGGCCATGGCCACCGGTTGGCCGCAACTGGTCAGGCGGTGGATGGCGTCCGGATCCAGCCGGTGGTCTTCCCGGCGCAGGCGGGTGATGAAGTTGGGCGCCTCGGTCTGGCCGTAAAGCTGCATGAACACCGGGCCGATGCGCTCCAGTCCCTGACGCAGCCTTTCCACTGTGATGGGTGCGGCCCCATAGAGCACGGTGCGCAGGGAACTGAGGTCGTAGTGGTCCTCGCCGATCCAGTCCAGCACCCGGTAGATCATGGTGGGCACCATGAAGACCAGGGTGACGCGGTCGCGCTCGATGCGCCGGACCACGGTTTCCGGGTCGAAGCCGCGTTCGATGAAGTGGGTGGCGCCCTTGAGCAGGCCAGCCAGCATCAGAAAGCCGGCGCTGTGCGGCAGCGGCGACGACAGCAGCAGGCGTTCATCGTCCTGGAGGCCGATTTCCATGCAATGGGAGAACATGTCCACCGCCACGCTGCGCTGGGTGTGGAGCACGCCCTTGGGCAGGCCGGTGGTGCCGCCGGTGTAGGCAATCAAGGCCAGGTCGTCCGGCTGTACGATCACGTCCGGCGGTGTTTCGCTTCCGCGGGCCAGGAAGTCGGCCCAGGGCAGCACGCCTTCCGGACAGTCTTCGGCATCGGCCAGACCCACCACCAGGTCCAGTTCCGGCCACTCGGCCCGGTTGCGCGAAATGATATCGAAAAAATTCGGGCCCACGACCGCCACACGGGTGTTGGAGTCCTTGAGGATGTAGCGGATCTCCTTCTCGCCCAGCATGTCGTTGAGCGGCACCTTGGCAGCGCCGCACTGGATGATGGCCTGGTCGGCCACCGCGTACTCCAGGCAGTTGGACATCACCAGGGCGACCCGGTCCCCCGTGGCGATTCCGGCGCCGATCAGGCCGTGCGCCGCCCGACAGGCCTGGCCGAGCAGCGCACGGTAGCTCAGGGTGCTGCCGTTGAACTCGACTGCGGTGCGATCCCCGTGCTTCCGCAGCGCGTTGGTGTACAAAGGCTTCAGGGTCAGCAGTGTATCGGCCGGCAAGGCGGTCTCCTTCCTGTTTGGCTGGTCGTTGAGCACCCCCGAGCATCCGCATGAGACGGTTATCTGCCATGGGAACGGGTCAGCGTCTGTAGGGAAGCGCTGATCAATTCCCTAAGCACTGTCCGGTTGCCTTGAGGGGTGCGCTTCGGCAAAGGGCGGCAGCGCGTTGCAAGCGTCCGCAATCCGGCGGATGGTGGGAAAGGCGTCCAGATCCACCGCGAAGCGCTCCGCGTTGTATACCTGTGGCACCAGGCAGATGTCAGCCAATGTGGGTTCATTGCCCAAGCAGTATGCGCCGGTTGCCGTTTCCGCCAAACTGGTTTCCAAAGCCCTGAAACCATCAACGACCCAGTGCTGATACCACTCTCGTTTGTGTTCCTCATTGGCGCCCAGGGTGTCGGTCAGGTAGTTGAGCACGCGCAGGGTGTTCAGCGGGTGGATTTCGCAGGCGACAGCATTGGCCAGTGCTCGCACGCGCGCTCGCTCAACCGGATCGATGGGCAACAACGCGGGACTCGGGTAGCGTTCGTCCAGATACTCGCAGATTGCCAGTGACTGAGTGAGAATGCTGCCGTCGTCCGTTTCCAGTACCGGCACAAGGGCCTGCGGGTTCATGCGAAGGTAGGCGACGTCATGCTGTTGTCCTTGGAGGAGGTTGACCGGCAACTGTTCGTAATCGATGCCCTTGAGGTTCAATGCAATGCGGACACGGTAGGCGGCGGACGAGCGGAAGAAGCCGTAGAGTTTCACTGCGCTACCTCGTCAATCGGTTGTTGTTACACACCAGCGCGGTGTTTCGACAGTATCGGAACCAGAAGATTAGCCCAAAAGTTGCGGCTGATCCTCGTTCGCCAGGCGCGATAATGCAAGGCAGGGTGGCATTGGTGGCGCTGTTTCCGCGGCAGATCGTCCGTAAGCTGCTTAATCTCGCACTCTGAGAAAGAAGTATTTACAGTGGATGTCAAACCACTGAGGGGGAGCGTCGCATTGAATCCACGGAATCCTCGACGGCCGGAGTCGATGACAGCGACAGATAGGGAAATGATCTCACGCTTGCCTTTGTTCGGGGCGCTGACTGAGGAGTACCGGCACAAGCTACTGGCCACGGCGATATTGCGTGAGGTCGAGGCTGGCGACATCTTGTTCGGGCAGGGGAATCCCCCCGAATACCTCCATGTGTTGCTCAAAGGCGCAGTTGAACTCAGGGGGGCGGATCGCCTGGGGAACGAGGCCATCGTCGAGGTGGTGCAGCCGCCGGACTGCTTCATCCTGGCGGCTGTTGTGACGAATGCGCCGTTGCTCATGGGGGCCCGGGCGCTGGAAGCCAGTCGCTTGCTGCTGATCCCCGCCGATCATCTTCGACAGGAACTGCACGCCGAGCCCGCACTGGCCTTGGCGCTGCTGGGCGCCATGGCCAGTCATTATCGGGGAATGGTTCGGCAGATCAAGGACCTGAAGCTGCGGACCTCCGTGGAACGGCTGGGGTCGTTTCTGGTCCAGCTGGCCCGCGAGCAGCAGAGTTCCGGGCAAATCCAGTTGCCCTACCCGAAACGGGTTCTGGCGGATCGCATGGGGATCACGCCGGAGCACCTGTCCCGGGCGTTTGCCCGACTTCGGGAGCGCGGCGTGCATATGCGCGGCTCCAGGGTCGTGATCGACGATGTGGAAACTCTGGCGGCCTATTGCCGTGTGGACACCGTGCTGGATTCCGTGGAGCGCGAATTGCGTGTGCCGGGCACCGGGGTCTGATTTGCCGGCACACGGCAGCCCCCAAACACGCTCATTCCCGTCCGATAGGCTTCAGCAATGCCGCAGCGGGGCCACCCCGCACTGAAACAAGTCTGGCGCGAAGCCGGATTGTGGCCGAGCGGGCCCCGACAGGTGTAATGTGAACGGCATTTTCCGGCGAGGCCCGGGCGCCGGGTTACCCGCTCCGCCCCGTGCGCGGATGCCGGGAACATAAAGACAGAGAACAGGGGGAGTCATGCCTGCATTCCGCAAGATCCTGGTTGCCAACCGTGGCGAGATTGCCATTCGTGTTATGCGCGCCGCCAATGAGCTGGGCAAGCGCACCGTGGCGATCTACGCCGAGGAGGACAAACTCGGTCTCCACCGTTTCAAGGCGGATGAGGCCTACCAGGTTGGCGAAGGCCTGGGCCCGGTGGCGGCCTATCTGTCCATCGAGGAGATTATCCGCGTCGCCCGCATGTCCGGTGCCGATGCCATCCACCCCGGTTATGGCCTGCTGTCCGAGAACCCGGCTCTGGTGGATGCCTGTGACGCGGCAGGCATCACGTTCATCGGCCCCAAGGCCGACACCATGCGGGCTCTGGGTGACAAGGCCAGCGCACGGCGGGTGGCCATCGAGGCCGGCGTCCCGGTTATCCCCGCCTCGGAGGTGCTGGGCGAGGACATGGATGAGGTTCGTCGCTGGGCGGATGAGGTCGGTTACCCGATGATGCTCAAGGCGTCCTGGGGCGGCGGCGGGCGCGGCATGCGGCCCATCAATGGTCCCGAAGAACTGGAGGAGAAGGTCCGGGAAGGTCGCCGGGAGGCTGAGGCCGCCTTCGGCAACGGCGAAGGCTATCTGGAAAAAATGATCGAACGTGCGCGCCACGTGGAGGTGCAGATTCTCGGTGATCTGCACGGCAACATCTATCACCTGTACGAGCGTGACTGCACCGTGCAGCGACGTAACCAGAAGGTGGTGGAGCGGGCGCCGGCACCCTATTTGCGGGATTCTCAACGGGAGGAGATCTGCGAGCTGGCGCTGAAGATCGGGCGCCATGTGGGGTACCAGAATGCGGGTACGGTGGAATTCCTGATGGACATGGACACCGACCGCTTCTATTTCATCGAGGTGAATCCGCGCATCCAGGTGGAACACACCGTGACCGAGGAGGTCACCGGTGTCGACATCGTCAAGGCGCAGATCCGTATCGCCGAGGGGGTCCGGCTGGCGGAGGCCACCGGTATGCCCAGCCAGAGCGATATCCGCCTGCGTGGTCATGCCCTGCAGTGCCGGGTCACCACGGAAGACCCGCACAACAACTTCATTCCTGATTACGGCCGGCTTACCGCGTATCGCTCCGCTACCGGCATGGGTATCCGCCTGGACGGCGGCACCGCGTATGCGGGAGGCGTGATCACCCGCTACTACGATTCATTGCTGGTCAAGGTGACGGCCTGGGCGCCGACGCCCAGCGAGACAATCTCCCGCATGGTGCGGGCGCTGAACGAGTTCCGCATCCGCGGTGTGTCCACCAACATTCCCTTCGTGGAAAATCTGCTCAAACACCCCAGCTTCCGCGACAACAGCTACACCACCCGGTTTATCGACACCACGCCGGAGCTGTTCGACTTCCGCGTGCGCCAGAACCGGGGCACCCGGCTGCTCACCTACTTGGCGGATATCACCGTCAATGGACACCCGGAAACGGCGGGGCGCCAGCGGCCGCGCGCCGACCTGCCGAGCCCGCAGGTGCCCAGGCTGCGGAATGAACCGGCCTACGGCACGCGCAATCTGCTGGAGGAGAAAGGGCCGCAGGCGGTGGCGGACTGGTTGGCGGCGCAGAAGCAACTGGTGCTGACCGATACCACCATGCGGGATGCACACCAGTCACTGTTGGCCACGCGAATGCGTTCTATCGACATGGTCCGTGTGGCGCCGGCCTATGCGGCCAATCTGCCGCAGCTGTTCAGCGTGGAATGCTGGGGCGGCGCCACCTTCGATGTGGCCTACCGCTTCCTGCAGGAATGCCCCTGGCAGCGGCTGCGGGACATCCGTGCGGCCATGCCCAACGTGATGACGCAGATGCTGTTGCGGGCCTCCAACGGCGTGGGCTACACCAACTACCCGGATAACGTGGTGCGCTTCTTCGTGGAGCAGGCGGCGCGCTCCGGCGTGGACGTGTTCCGCGTGTTCGACAGCCTGAACTGGGTGGAGAACATGCGCGTGGCCATTGATGCCGTGCTGGAATCCGGCAAGGTCTGCGAGGCGGCCATCTGCTACACGGGCGACATCCTCGACCCGAAACGGGCCAAGTACAGCCTCGACTATTACGTGAAAATGGCCAAGGAGCTGCGCGATGCCGGCACCCATATCCTGGGCGTCAAGGACATGGCCGGGCTGCTCAAGCCGGATGCCGCCCGGCTGTTGTTCCGTGCGCTGAAGGAGGAAGTGGGGCTGCCCATCCACTTCCACACCCATGACACCGGTGGTCTGGCCGGCGCCACCATTCTGGCCGCCGCCGAAGTGGGCGTGGACGCCGCCGATGGCGCCATGGACGCGCTATCCGGTAACACCTCCCAGCCCACGTTGGGCTCCATCGTCGAGGCGCTGCGCCACACCGAGCGGGATACCCGGCTTGATATCAGCGCCGTGCGTGAGATTTCCGATTACTGGGAGCAGGTGCGGCTGCATTACGCTGCCTTCGAATCCGGCCTGCAGTCGCCATCCTCCGAGGTCTATCTGCACGAGATGCCCGGGGGGCAGTTCACCAACCTCAAGGCCCAGGCCCGTTCCCTGGGGTTGGAGGAACGCTGGCACGAGGTAGCCCGCGCCTACGCCGATGCCAACCAGATGTTCGGAGACATCGTCAAGGTCACGCCCAGCTCCAAGGTGGTGGGTGACATGGCCCTGATGATGGTGAGCCAGAACCTCACCCGTGAGCAGATCGAGGATCCGGCGGTGGATGTCACCTTCCCGGATTCCGTCATCGACATGCTGCGGGGGAATCTGGGGCAACCGCCCGGTGGCTGGCCGAAGGCCTTGCAGGAGAAGGCGCTGAAGGGTGAGAAGCCGCATACGGAGCGCCCCGGGAAATTCCTGGAACCGGTGGACCTGGAGGCGGAGCGGGCGAGCCTGAGCGCCAAGCTGGACGGCATGTCAGTGGACAACGAGGACCTGAACGGCTACCTGATGTATCCCAAGGTCTTCCTGGATTACGCTCAGCGACACCAGGTGTACGGCCCCGTGCGCACGTTGCCCACCAAGAACTTCTTCTATGGCATGGAACCCGGTGAGGAGATCAGCGTTGAGATCGACCCGGGGAAAACGCTGGAAGTCCGTCTGATGGCCGTGGGTGAGTCCAGCGATGACGGCGATGTCCGGGTGTTCTTCGAACTCAACGGTCAGCCCCGCACCGTCCGTGTGGCGGACCGCAAGATCAAGTCCCAGGCCGCCAGCAAGCCCAAGGCGGAAGAAGGCAACGCCGCGCATCTGGGCGCTCCCATGCCCGGCGTGGTGGGCAGTGTGGCGGTGAAGGCCGGCCAGCAGGTACACAAGGGCGATCTCCTGCTCACCATCGAGGCCATGAAAATGGAAACCGGCCTCCACGCCGAGCGGGACGGAATCATCAAGGCTGTCCACGCCGGCCCGGGCAGTGAGATTGAGGCCAAGGACCTGTTGGTGGAGTTCGAGGACTGACAGTCGCGGCTGGAGTATCCTGTTGGTGAAGCACATTTCCCGTGGTCTTTGCCGGTTTGCGACGGTTTCAAGGGTCCGGGGATATGCCCGAGGTTATCTAGCAGCAGTGGGTGTGACTAGCCATGTTTGTATCAGTGGAAATCAGCTACTACCCGTTGAACGACGGGTACCGGGATCAGGTGCTTGCGGTGGTGGAGCGCCTGGAGAAGTGCGGCCTGGAGGTCTATTCCGGGCGCATGAGCACGCAGGTGTTCGGAGAGTTCGATGAGGTCATGCGCTTGGTGAACGACACCATGCGCTGGGCCTTCGAGACATACGGCCGCAGCGTGTTCACCGCCAAGGTGGTGCAGGGGGACAGGCGACCGCGCTAGGAAAGCGCGACGCAGCGACAGGGAATGTCGTCATTGGCCAGCCGTATTCTTTCCTAAACTACGGGGACGGATTGGCCATGGTTATTCACAAGGAGGTTGACCATGACGGATGCCCGCCCGCTTATCATTCTGCACGGTTGGAATGACACGGCCGATTCCTTCGACCGCCTGGCCCATCATCTGAGCCGGGAATTGCCCTCGGTGCCCATCGAGCAGGTGTCCGTGGGCGACTACCTCACCATGAGCGACGAACTGCGCCTGGATGATCTACAGGCGGCCCTGGACCGTGCCTGGAGAGCTCGTGGCCTGCCGCGGCGCACGGCCAGCGTGGATGTGATCGTGCACTCCACCGGTGGCCTGGTGATTCGCGACTGGCTGCGACGCCATTTTGCCGTGGATCGGTCGCCCATCAAGCACCTGGTGATGCTGGCGCCGGCCAATTTCGGGTCGCCGCTGGCCCATGTGGGGCGCTCGATGCTGGGGCGGGTGGCCAAGGGTTTTTTCCGCCGCCAGGCGGGACAGCAACTGTTCAACACCGGCACCCACATCCTGCGCGGCTTGGAACTGGCCAGCCCGTATTCATGGCAGTTGGCCGCGGCCGACCGCTTTCCGTCCGGTAAGGGCAGGTACGCCCCCGGTCGCACCCTTTGCACCGTGTTGGTGGGCAACACCGGCTATTCGGGCATTCGTTCGGTGGCCAATGAGGAAGGGGGCGACGGCACGGTGCGCATTGCCACAGCCAATCTGGAATGCGCCCGCATCCACATGGATTTCACGGCGAGATCCGCGCCAAAGCACAATAATCCGGACCGTACGGTCACCGAACCCCAGGTGCTCAGTCATGAGCTTTC
>SLCE01000137.1 GCA_007125985.1 Ectothiorhodospiraceae bacterium
AGCACCTCAGTCTGTTCTTCCATCAGACCGCCTCCCTCGGGCGGAACAGCTGCGGCATACGCAGACGTCCCTGAATCGCTTCACTGGCGAGTACGCAGAGAAAGGCTATGCCCTGGAACACCACCAGCGTGGCGTCGGGCAGATCCATGCGCCGCTGCACCACGCCGCTGCTTGCTTCCAGGCCACCCAGCAGGATTGCAACGGCAATGATTGCGAGTGCGTTCTGGCGGGCGATGAACGCCACCAGGATGCCGGTGAACCCGTACCCCACGGCGAGAGAACTGTTCGCCGCCCCGTGAACCGCCGCGACCTCCACCGCACCAGCAAGCCCGGCAGCCGCGCCGCCGAGCGCGCAGGCCAGCAGCAGCACCTTGCCCACAGGTATGCCAGAGAGCTTCGCCGCCTGCGGGTTACCACCAATCATCCGCACGGCGAAACCGAAAGTGGTGCGGTTCACAAGCACCCAGAACACGATGCACGCCGCCACCGCGAAGGCGAAGCCCCAGTGGATGCTCGTGCCCGGGATCTCGCCGATCATGACGTTCCAGTCCAACGGATAGGTGGACGGATTATTCAGGCTGGCCGGATCCCGCAGTGGGCCTTCCACCAGATGGTTCAGAACGGCAATGGCGATGTAGGTAAGCAGCAGCGTGCTGATGGTTTCGTTCACGCCGCGGTAGTGTCGGAGCGCACCGGCAAAGCCGATCCACAGGCCGCCCACCACGGCGCCGGCTAGCAACAGCCCCGTTTGTGTGGCGAGCGGCGGTAGCCACCCCTGCAGCGCCAGGCCCGCAAGAGCAGCGCCCAGACCACCGAGCACCAGCGCCCCCTCGGCACCGATGACGATCAGACCAAGCTTGGCCGTGACGGCCACACACAGGGCGGTGAGCATAATTGGCGCGGCGCGCTGCATGGAATTCTGCCAAGAGAACCAACTGCCGAAGGCACCATCGTAGATATTGCCGAATACGGCACCAGGCGAGATCCCCTGCACCAGCAGAAACAGGCTGAACAACACGCAAGCGGCGAGAAGGGCAAGGATCGGCGGCAACGCCGCTGACCCCGCCCGCCCCAGGCGCGAAAGCGAATTGGAAAGGAGCATTGGCGCTTATTCCCTGACCCCTTCCACCAGCCAGTCCATCCGCTCGAGCCAGGTGTCACGCTGCTCATGGGATTCGCCCTGGGCAATGACCGTATTCCCCTTGTTGTCCTTGAGGGGCCCTTCAAAAATGACGAAGTCACCGCCCATCATCTTTTCCTTGACCTCGTCGGCCTGCCTGCGGGCGCCATCGCTGACCGCCTGCCCATAGGGCGACGGCTGCACAAAGCCATCGGCCAGGCCTCCGCGCAGGAAGTGCGACGGCGTCTCGCCCGCGAGCACGTCTTCCACGATGCGCCGGTAGGGCGTCTCCCATTTCCATTCCGCGCCGGTGAGATAACCGTTGGGTGCAAGCCGGGACTGGTTGGCGTGGTAACCGCAGACATAAATCCCGCGGGCCTCGCAGGTCTCGGCGATCACCATCGGGCTGTCCACATGGCAGGTGATGACGTCCACCCCCTGGTCCGCGAGACCATTGGTGGCCTCGGCTTCGCGCACAGGCAGGTGCCAGTCACCCGTATAGATAACCTGCACGCGGATATCCGGGTCCACCGAGCGCGCGCCCATGGTGAAGGCGTTGATGTTGCGCAACACCTGCGGGATGGCACGGGCCGCGATGAAACCAAGCCGCTTACTGCGCGTGGCATGGCCGGCAACAATCCCATTGAGGTACTGGCACTCGTCGATATACCCGAAGAAACTGCCAGCGTTCTCGGGATGGGCGCCTTCTTCATACAAGCCGCCACAATGACGGAACAGGATGTCGGGATTCCGAGCCGCGATCCGCAGCACATGGGGGTCGTAGTAGCCGAATGACGTGGGGAACACCAGGTTCACATCATCAAGATTGATCATGCTCTCCATGGTGCGCTGAACAGCAATGGTCTCCGGCACGTTCTCTTCCTCGAGAACCGTCACACCGGGCATCTCGCGTATGGCGCGCGCACCTTCGGCATGAGACTGGTTGTAGCCGAAATCGTCGCGGGAACCCACATAGATAAAGCCCACCCGCAGTTCGCCAGCCCGGGCCGGTTTGCCCATCCAGACACCGGGAAAAGCCGCAGCAAGGCCAAGGGCCCCCATGCCCTGCATAAAACGGCGACGCGAGATATTGCTTGTATCACTCATGGAATTTTCTCCTAACGAAGGAAGCTGTGTTCAGGTTCCGGCGCCCCCACGGGGTGCGCTGAGTCACCGGTCGGCGCAGCGCCGCCACTGTTCGGCATGAAGCAAAGAAGATGCCAGGTTGCGCAACCGGCCCAGACTGGGGCAATGACTCGCCCGAAAATGCAGCAAGCCCCCCGGCATTCGCACCAGAACTGGGAAATCGCGAACAACCCGCGCACCAGTTTTGCGCACGTGGCATTCCAGCCGGGATGGGGATTCCGCCGGACTCATGGCGCGGACCGCCGGTCGGCTTCCTTGTCTGGGGTGCTCAGCCCCGCGAGAAAAACGCTTGATGTGGACACAGTCGCCAGGTAACCGCCTTCGATCTGCAACAGGCGGATCGCCATTGCGTGATATTCCGGGTCAGGCTCGGCACAACAGTCCTCCAACACCAGAACCCCATAACCGCGATCAGCAGCCTCACGGGCGGTAGAGCTCACACAGACACCCGTTGTGACCCCGGTGAGAATCAGGTGCTGAATCCCCTGATTGCGCAG
>SLCE01000055.1 GCA_007125985.1 Ectothiorhodospiraceae bacterium
CCCGGCATTGCAGCAGATGTCAGCGCCCCCCGTCGAGCATCGCCGGGGGGCGTTCCTGTTGCTGTTTGTCTGTCTCATTTCCATCGGCATGGGGCAATCGCTGATGTTCGCGGTTCTGCCACCCGTGGCGCGCAACATGGGGCTCAGCGAGTTGCAGGTGGGCGCCATTTTTGCCGTGTCCGCCGTGTTGTGGGTCATTGGCAGCCCGTACTTCGGGCGGCGTAGTGATACCTGGGGGCGACGGCCCGCCATCATCCTGGGGCTGACGGCATATGGGCTGTCCATGACCGCCTTCGGCTTTGCCGTTCTCGCGGGCCTGAATGGCTGGGTGAGCCTGTTGATGGCCTATGGGCTGATGGTGCTGTCACGGGCGATTTTCGGGCTGTTCGGCTCTGCCACAGTGCCCGCGGCCCAGGCGTACATCGCGGACCGTAGCGCTCCCCATGAACGGGCGGCTCAGTTGACGACGCTGACTGCGGCCTTCGGTCTGGGCGTCACACTGGGGCCGGGGCTGGTGTCGCTGCTGATGGTGTTCGGCCTGGTGGCTCCGTTTTTCGCTGTCGCGGTGCTTGGTTTTCTGAGCGCCCTGGTGGTGGCCGTGTTTTTGCAGGAGCAACGACCGCCGCGGGAGCACCGTATCCGTCAGCAGCGCTTGGGCCGGCTGGACTCGCGCATCCGGCCGTTTCTCGCGGTGGGCATCATGATCGGTATCTGTCAGGCCAGCACCATGCAGACCGCCGGCTTTTACGCCATTGATGTGCTTGGCATGACGGTGGACGAAAGCGCCCGTCGCGTTGGTTTTGCCTTGATGGGCACAGCCGGGGCAGCGCTGTTCTCCCAGTTGATTATCGTGCGTCGCCTGCATCCGGCACCGCGCACCATGATGCTGGCCGGTGCCAGCTGTGGCCTGTTCGCTTTCCTTTTCCTGATACTGGGTAGTAGTTATGCGACGCTCGTCATTGGCCTGATGCTCATGGGCTTTACCTTTGGGCTGGTGCAGCCCGGTGCTGTCACCGGCGCCTCGCTCACGGTGGGGCTGGGTCAGCAGGGTGCGGTGACGGGTGTCATGGCCACCACGGGCGCCACCGGCATGATCTTCGCGCCCTTTGTGGGTATGCCGCTGTACCAGTGGTTTCCCCAGGCCACCTATATCTTCAATCTGATTCTCGTCTGCCTGGCGCTTGCCTTCGTGTTGATGAACCCGCACATTCGACGGGCCAGGCCGGATCTTCATCGCAACCAGGGGGAGGCATTGTGACTCAGGTTCCGCTGTCCGTGTTTGATCTATCGAGTATCCCGCAGGATGGAAGCCCTGCCGACGCCTATCGGCGATCGGTGGAACTGGCCCAGCACGCGGAACGTCTGGGCTACCGGAGGCTATGGATGGCCGAACACCACAACCTGGACGGCGTGGCCAGTGCGGCGACCAGTGTGTTGTTGGCCCATGTGGCAGGAAAGACCGAGCGCATCCGTGTCGGGTCCGGTGGCGTTATGCTGCCCAACCATGCGCCCCTGGTCATTGCAGAGCAGTTCGGCACGCTGGAATCGCTGTTTCCGGGGCGTATCGACCTCGGTCTCGGGCGGGCGCCGGGGACGGATCAGGTGACGGCGGCAGCGCTGCGCCGCCGCATGGATGATCCCAATGCAGATTTTGCCCAATTGCTGGCGGAGCTCAAGGGCTATTTTGCGCCGGTACGGGAGGGGCAACGGGTCCGTGCGATTCCGGGTGCGGGCCTGGATGTCCCGTTGTGGATCCTCGGCTCCAGCGACTACGGTGCACGGCTGGCGGCCCATGAGGGTTTGCCGTACGCCTTCGCCAGCCACTTCGCCCCGGACTACCTGCTGTCCGCGTTGCGGCTGTATCGGGAAACCTTCCGGCCATCGGCGCAGTGTGAGCGCCCTTATGCCATGGTGGCGGCCAACGTGGTGGTCGCTGATACGGACGCCGAGGCCGAGTACCTGGCCACCTCGCTGCGGCAGCGTTTCCTGCGCATGATCCGCGGAAAACGCGGGCGGCTGGACCCGCCGGTGGAGCGCATGGACGATCTCTGGACGCCCCATGAGCAGGCTATCGTGGAGGCGCACCTGCGCGTGTCCGCGGTGGGGACTCCGGATCGGGTGCGCGCGAAGCTGGAACAGATCGTCGACGCGACCGGGGCGGACGAGTTGATTATCAGCTGTGATGTGTTTGATCAGGCGGCAAGGCTGCGCTCCTACGAGTTACTCGCCCGCTGCTGGATTCAGGAGGCGGCGGGGACGGCCTGATGGCCGTCCCGGTGCAGGCAGCATGGTTATGCCTTCCTGTTGCCTCAGTCCCGGCGGCCCTGACCGAATAGGACTTTCTTGGCGTCCTCGTTGACGGTGGCTTCCGTATTGATGTCCTTTGCCTTGGCGTAGGCGCGCTCCACAGCCGGGCGCGCCTCCATGGCCTCCATCCAGCGCTTGAGCTCCGGGAACTCATTGATCTGCATCTGCTGGCGTTCCCAGGGCACCACCCAGGGGTAGGCCGCCATGTCGGCAATGCTGTAGTCCCCACAGATGAAGTCGCGCCCGCGCAGCCGCTTGTTCAGCACGCCGTAGAGCCGCTCCGTTTCCTTGACGTAGCGATTGATGGCGTAGGGCAGCTTCTCAGGCGCATACACACCGAAGTGGTGATTTTGACCTAGCATCGGGCCCAAGCCTCCCATCTGCCACATCAGCCATTCCAGCACTTCAACCCGGCCGCGCAGGTCCTGCGGCAGGAACTGACCGGTTTTCTCCCCGAGATACAGCAGAATGGCACCGGACTCGAACACCGAGAGGGGCTCGCCGCCATCGGCGGGGTCCTGGTCCACGATGGCCGGAATCCGGTTGTTCGGCGAGATTTTCAGAAAGGCTTCGCCGAACTGATCTCCCTTGCCGATGTTGATCGGATGGATGCGATAGGGCAGCTCTGCTTCCTCAAGGAAGATGGTGATCTTGTGGCCGTTGGGCGTGGTCCAGTAATACAGGTCGATCATCCGAATCTCCAAGGGCTTAGCCCGGTTGGGCGTTCTTGAATCGGCAGCCCTCGCGGGCGTGCGGGTAGCGATCATGCAGGCAGTGAACCCAGGCGCGAACCGGGTCATCTGCTTCCAACAGCGCGGTGGAGGACACAGCTGCGGCCCAGTAGAAGGGGGCGACTGCAATGAAATCCGCCAGCCCTGGTTGATCTCCGGCCAGGAAAGGTTGGTCGGCCAAGGTCAGCCTCAGCGGCTGAAGCGCCGCGCGAATCCGCGGCAATGCCTTTTCAGCGGGCAGCGCGGCGTCCTCCAGGCGGCAGCCGAAGCGCGCCTCCCGGCTCTCGCGGAAGTAGGCCTTGTCCTGCTCGTGCAGGCTGTCGAACAACTCCGGCAGCACCAACTGCAGAATTGGGAACTGCACAGTGGTCTCGAGCCAGTTCTTGACGAAGCGTGCGTGAGCGATGCCCGAGCCGTCCGGGAACAGCGTGGGCCGATCCGGGTAAGCGCGCTCCAGGTGCAGGGCGATGTCCCAGCTGTCCGAGACGACGGTTTCTCCATCCTGCAGCACGGGAACCTTGCCCTGACCGCTGAAGGCGATGGCTTCCTTGTCGGTAAAACGCCAGCAGATCGCTTCTGCTTCCAGTTCCTTGTGCGCCAGCGCAAAGCGGATGCGCCAGCAGAACGGGCTGAGCCTGACGTCGGGGTCGGCCGCAGCCAAGTCGTAGTAACGTAGCTTCATGGGTGCTGGGCTCCTGTTTCCACGTCCTGGAAGTAGTCCAGAACGGCATTGTTGAAGTCGTCGGGCTGTTCCAGATTCATGGTATGCGTGGCGTTGTCGATGAACAGGGTCCGCGCGCCGGGAATATGGCTGCCCAACGCCCGGATAATCTGAGGGAACGGTGCGGGGCTGCGGCTGCCGCCCACCAGCAGCACGGGCAAACGGATGGACTGCGCCTGTTCCCGGGTGTAACGGCGGGGGCGATCGTTTACCTGCCCGATCAGCGTGTAGGCGTTGTCCCGGGCCGCATCACGGAATTTTTCGGGGCTGCGGTCCCAGGTTCCCGGCCCGCTGACGGTATCCAGAAACAGGGCCAGGCCGCCATCCACATCCCCTTCACGCAACTTTTTCAGCGCGCCGCTGATCATGGTCGGATCCAGCTGTGAGGGTTCGTCCTCATCCGGCGCCTGCATGCTGCCATCCAGATCGCCGCCGGGTTCGGCCAGCACGGTGCTGCGCAGCAGTTCCGGGTGTTCACAGGCTAGCTGAAACGCCAGGTAGCCGCCTCGGGAATGACCCACCAGGTGCACCGGGCCGAGATCCAGTTCCCGGATGAAGGCGGCGATGTCCGCGGCGTGCTGCTCAAGGGTGAAACCATTACCGCGGCCGTCCCAGCGTTCCGGGTAGTAGTGGCGGAGGCTGGGCGTGAGCACACGGTGATAGCGGCTGAATACCTTGCCCTGTAGCGGCCAGTAGCGGTAATCACAGAGTGAGCCGTGAATCAGCACCACCGGCGAGCCGGCGCCGCTGTCCACGTAATGCATCCGATAGCCGTTCACATCACAGCTTACAGGCTTCATGTAATCTCCTCGTCAGCCGTGGTCCTTGCGCCACGCCCTTTGCACTGTAACCCCTTAGGGAAACACCGATCTATTCCCACGATGCTCTGCGGAGCCATTCGTGTGCGCTGACAAGGCGGGAATTCCGCCGGACGCTTGACCTCTGGGAAATGGAATCGCAAAGTCTTGACCCTCACTCATGGAGCCATCCCCGGGAGTTGCCGTTCTGCTGATCATTCTCGACATACTCGCGCCCATTTTTCTGGTCATCGCCCTGGGCTGGCTGCTCACGCGCTCGGGCTTCCTGTCCAGTCAGGCGCTGGTGCAGGTGAACAGGCTCGCCTACTGGGTGGCGTTGCCGGCGCTGTTGGTTCACCGCATTGCACAGGCCAGCCCGGATGTGGATGCGGTGGCCGGGCTGTTGCTGGTGGGGGGTGGCGCGACGGTTCTGGCAATTCTGGTGGCTCTGGTAGTGGCCGCACTCATGGGGATGCCGCCCCAGTCCCGGGGGACGTTCGCCCAGGGCGTTTACAGGGGAAATCTGACCTTTATCGGCTTGCCCATTATTCTGTACGCCTTCGCCGGGCCGGATATGTCCAGTGCATCGGCAGAGGCCAGCGCACTGCTTGCCTTCGGGCCCATGGTGGTACTCTATAACGTGCTAGCGGTGTTGGTGCTGCTACTACCGGGTGGGACCGGCCATGGAAATGCGCTGCGGGATGCGGTGCGGGGTCTGCTGACCAATCCCATTCTGATCGCCTGTCTGATCGGGCTGATGATGTCCTTGTCCGGCCTGTCTTTCCCGACGTTGGCGGACCGCAGCCTGGAGGTGGTGGGGCAGATGGCGTTGCCGCTGGCCCTGCTGTGCATTGGCGGCACGTTGCACACCTCGCATATCCGGGGACGGCTGGCGTGGGTGATCACCGGGGCGGTGATGAAAGTATCGGTGGTGCCCGCCATCGGCTTTCTGCTCGCGCTCTGGCTGGGACTGTCGGCTGAGCACACCCGCATTGCCCTGATTTTGCTGGCCTGCCCGACGGCGACCGCGTCCTATATTCTTGTGAAGCAGCTGCAGGGGGACGAGGCGCTGGCTTCCGGGGTCGTGGTGGTGAGTAATCTGCTGGCCGTGCCGGCCATGGTGGTGGTGCTGGCGGTGACGGCCTGAGTCCGTGGGGCGATGCCGCCCCGTGACGGGCGGCATCGCCTGCAGCGGTAGTCGCTTAGTTGTAGCTGTAAAAGCCCTGGCCGGATTTGCGGCCCAGATAACCTGCGTCGACCATCTGCTGCAGGAGCGGAGCAGGGCGGTACTTCGGATCGCCCAGACCATCCTGCAGAACCTTCATCACCTCCAGGCACACGTCCAGACCGATCATGTCGGCCAGGGCCAGCGGGCCGATGGGGTGGTTGGCGCCCAGCTTCATCACCGTGTCGATGTCCTCGGCGCTGGCCAGGCCTTCCGCGTAGGCGAAGACGGCTTCGTTGATCATCGGAACCAGAATGCGGTTCACGACAAAGCCCGGGCTGTCCTTGACCGGAACCGGGCTCTTGCCCACCTGCTTCGCCACCTCGTGCACGGCCTCCAGAACCGCCTCGCTGGTCTGCAAGGCGCGCACCACTTCCACCAGCCTCATCACCGCCACCGGGTTGAAGAAGTGCATGCCCACCACGCGCTCCGGGTTCGCAGTGGCGGCGGCAATCCGGGTGAGGGAGATGGACGATGTGTTGGAGGCCAGGATGGCGTCCGCCCGGCAGGTTTCACCCAGCTGGCGGAAGATATCCAACTTCAGGGATTCCCGCTCGGTGGCGGCTTCCACCACCAGGTCACAGTCCGCCAGGCTGTCCAGGCCAGTTGCCGTGGTGATGCGCTTCAGGGCCGCATCCCGGTCTTCGGCCGAGAGCTTGTCCTTGCTGACCATGCGCTCCAAGCTCTTCTCAATGGCCGCAAGGCCGCGCTTCAGCGCGTCTTCAGAGACATCAACCATGCGCACATCGTAGCCGCTGGTGGCGAATGCCTGGGTGATGCCATGCCCCATGGTGCCGGCGCCAATGACGCCAACGCTGTTTACGTTCATCGTTGTGTGCTCCTGGTTTGCTGGTTGAGGTCGGCACTATACCGACCGTGTTACGAATCATCAGGGCAGCAGGTGACAGACCGACAGGTCCGCCAACCGATGGCCCCTGACGGGGGCATCACTTCACCGCGTCGGGCGGGGCGTGTCAATCCGGGCGAGAGGGTAGGAAGGGTGCTCCGGGTCGTCCATGGCCGAAGCACCCTTCCGGTCAGTAGCCTGTGGCGGCGCCGTCGCCTCGCGGGTCGGCGCCGCCCTCAAGGAAGCCGCTATCGTGATGCAGGCGGATGGCCTGCGCGTGTCCCATGTTGTCGTTCCAGTCGTCCACCGGTTTCACTGGCTGGCCGCGGCGTTTCAGCTCATTAACAACAAGATCGCCAATGCGTCCTTCCAGTGACAGATCCTGAACCTTCGTGCCCCAGGTGCGGCCCATGAGCCAACGTGGCGCTTCGATGGCCTGCTGCACGTCGTAACCGAAATCCACGATACGCGACACCATGGCCGCATGGGTCTGGGGTTGGCCCTCGCCGCCCATGGAGCCGAAAACCAGGTAGGGTTTGCCGTCCCGGAAGAGCATGGCGGGAATCAGGGTGTGGAAGGTCCGCTTGCCCGGTTCCAGGCTGTTCGGGTGCTCCGGGTCGAGCGCGAAGAACGAGCCCCGGTTCTGCAGAATGATTCCAGTATCGCCGGCCATCTCCACGCTGCCGAAATCATGGTAGATGGACTGGATTACCGACACCGCCAGACCGTCTTCGTCGACCGCGCAGAAGTAGCAGGTGTCGCCGCCATCGCCGGTGCTGCCATGGTGAGGCCGGTCGGGGGCGATGCCCGGCGCCACATCCTCCATGATCATGGCGTGGGCGGGGTCGATCAGCTTCCGGCGCTGATCGGCATAGGCTTTGTCCAGAAGCCGGTCCAGCGGGATATCGAGGAAGTCCGGGTCTGTCAGCCAGGCGTTACGGTCCGCGAAGGCGAGTTTCACGGCTTCTGCCATGTGGTGGTAGTAATCCGCTGAACCGTCACCGAAAGCGCGGAGGTCGCAGCCTTCCATCAGGTTCAGGATCTGCAATGCTGCGAAACCCTGGGTGTTCGGCGGGAACTCGTACACGGTATGTCCTCGGTAATCCACCGAAATGGGGTTCACCCATTGGGCCTTGAAATCGACGAAATCCGCGACATCCAGCGGTGAGCCGGAGGCGCGCAATGCCTTGCAGATGCGCTCCGCGGTCTCCCCCTCGTAGAAACCGGCTCGGGGGCCCAGTTTTGCCAGTCGTTCGAACGAGTCGGCCAGGGCCGGATTCACCAGTCGGGCGCCGGCCCGGGGTGCGTCACCGGACGGCAGATACAACCGTGCCGTTTCCGGGTACTGTTTGAGCAACCCGCGGTCCTTGACAGACCATTCCGCCAGCGAATTGGCCACGGGGAACCCGTCGCGGGCGTAATGGACGGCGTCCGTGAACAAGGTGTCCCAGTCGAGCTTGCCATGGCGTTCATGCATTTCGCGCCAGCCATCGACGGCGCCAGGCACGGTCAGCGCACCCAGTGTGCCTCGGGGCGGAATGGCGTCCGTGTGCCCCTTGTCGCGGTAAAAATCGATGGTGGCCTGGGCGGCAGCGGGGCCGCTCGCGTTCAGCGCGCGCACCTGAAAGCCGTCCTTCGGGTCAGCCACCAGCCAGAACGCGTCACCGCCCAGCCCGGCCATGTGGGGATAGACGACGCAGAGCACGGCATTGGCGGCAATGGCCGCATCCACGGCGCTGCCGCCGCGGCGCAGGGTTGCATGCCCACTGGCGCTGGCCAGAACATGGGATGTGGCCACCATGCCGCGTGTACCGCGCGTGGGTGGCCGCCCGGTGCGGGGTCCGTCTGGATGGGTCATGGTGTCAGCCTCCGTTTCAGTCCGTTTTGTCTTCATCATCGCCGCCGGAGACCCAGCTCATCAGGCGTATTGTCGGCGGCAGAGCCGCCCCCGCCACCACAACGAGCAGGCCCAGGTAAAGCAGCGCCCCCTGTTCCTGAACCGAACCCAGGCTGATCAACGGCAGGCCGATCAGGAAAAGAATGAATGCGATTGCCAATGCTGTTTTTGCTTGCATGAAGAGCACTCCTTACAGCGAGGCGAGGATGACGGTGACCGCACCGATAATCACCGCGATGCCAATGGACCAGGGCAGGGTCTGCCGCAGCACCGCGCCTTCCTTACCGCTGATACCGGTGGTGCCGGTTCCCAGTACCACGTTGGCCGGTGCGATCGCGTTACCCAGCGCACCCCCGGCACTCTGGCCGGCGATCACCGAGGAGGTGGGCAGGTTCTGCAACTGGGCAACGTTCTGCTGCAACCCGGAGAACAGAACGTTCGAGGCCGTGTTGCTGGAAGTCATGAACGCGCCAAGCACGCCGATGAAATTGGCGGCGAAGGCGTAGCCCAGTGCCGGTGTCGCGCCGGCGATGCCCAGGGCCAGGGTTTCCGTCTGGCCGGAATGGTCGAACACCGTGGCCATGGTCAGGAAGGAGAGCACAGCCACCGAGGCCGGCAGTGCGCCGTCGGTGACCCCTTTCCAAATGCCCTCCTGTTCCTTGACCCGCGCCCAGGCGCCGTAATAACCCTTGGCCTGGTAAACGGCCCAGGCGATGATGGCCGCCACCAGGATGAACGTGCCGGGATGGGTGAACACCGCGAAGGGTGAGTAGGCCGCCGTGGCCTCTCGGGTCACCTCGTATCCGGTACTCACGCCGCCGAATGGCAGGCCGGCGCTGAAGGCGCCAAGGGCGGATTCGATCGGTGGCGTCAGCAGCGCACCCAGCGTGACCACGGTGAGCACGATATACGGGAACGTGGCCATCCCAAGGCCCATGACCGGTTCATGGCCGCGGTCCGCCTCGCTGGTGGCGCCTGGCGAGGCATCCGCTGACATGGCGCGCACATCCATTTTCCCGTGCGGCTGGTCATAGCGCGTCCAGGTGGACAGGGGATAGAGCACCAGCAGAGCGATGGTCCCGGCAATGAAGTTGGAGACCACCGGATTCCAGAACACCAGCGCCAGCTGGCCACCACCGTGGATCAGCGAGATGATCAGGATCATCGGCAGTGCATGGCGCACGGCAGCAGCGCGGCCGTAAATCCAGGCAATGGCCAGGCCGCCGATGATGTTGACGATCCACAGCAGAACGGCCGTTTCCCAGGCCGTCGCCACCGGGTCCGTGATGTCGATGACCTGGTTGGTGGCCAGCCAACTCACCGCAATAGTCCCGAACATATTAGCCCAGGCATGCCCCAGCAGTGGTATGGCCACGGCGAAAATGGGCTTCACGCCGATCGCGAGGAGCAGTGGGGCCACCACGGCGATGGGTACGCCAAAGCCCGCGATGCCTTGCAGGAACGATGCGAACACCCAGCCGAAGGCCAGCACGAGAAACAGATCGTTTTTGCTGAATCGCGCGATGCCGATGCGCAGGGAGTCGAAAGCACCCGCCCGGTCGGCGACGACGTACAGAAGCAGGGCCGGCCAGATCACGTACAGGATGAACACCGAGTCCCAAATACCCTTGCCGATGGCGACCGTGACGGTCTCCAGTGGTGTGCGGAACAGGAGAAGCGCGATGATGACAGCCGCAAACAGCCCGAGTGGACCGGCTTCTGTGGACTTCCAGCGCAGTCCGACAAGGAGATAGAGCAGAATTGCAATGGATGCGAGCGCGGCGAGCCAGTGCAACAAGCCTGTGGGTACGGAAACGTCCATGATGTACTCCTGTGAGTTCGGATGGCATCCCGCACAGCGGGGTCGGCTACATAAAAGCCCCTGCAGTGAACCACGCTAGCGCACTCATTTGGTGCGCAGTTGATCTGCATCAACTCATGAAACTTATGGCGGTGCAGCAATGGTTGTGTCGGATCCGTAGGAAGCGTGGCCGCGAGGCAGACACTTTTTTTGTTGCACGGCCTGATGTTGCTCGCACACACTTTCGCCAGCGGGCATCATGTCCGCGAAGCCGGTGTCTTGCCGGA
>SLCE01000114.1 GCA_007125985.1 Ectothiorhodospiraceae bacterium
AAGGCCACCGGCATGGGTACGCCACTGGCAATAATAAAGACCGCCGACATGCCGCCAATCATGACAAAATCACCCTTGGCGAACTTGATCACGTGGCTGGCGTTGTAGATGATGCTGAAACCGAGCGCGACCAGGGCGTAGGTAGCCCCGATGGTCACGCCGGTGACCAGGAACTGCAGGAAATCTGTGAACATGCTGAGTTACCTCGGAGTCGTGAATGGGCGCCACGCCCTGCCGGGTGTGGCGCCTTCATCTAGCCCACGACTGACTTCGGCTAGTCGTGCTCGATCAACTGCCAGGTACCATCGCGAACCTCGACCATGCGGAAACTGGTTTCAATATCCAGCCCCATATGGTCTTCCGGGCTCATATTGAAGGTGCCGGTCACACCCTCGAAGCCGGTGGTTTCCTCCAGCGCGTCGCGGATGGCATGCGGATCAGTGCTCCCGGCCCGCTCGATGGCATCCACCGCCAGCATCAGGGCGTCATAGGCATAGCCCGCGAATGCGGACGGCGTCTCGCCATAGGCTTCCAGGTAGGTTTCCCGGAACGCCATGGTGGGCCCCTTCTGCGGGTCGTCATCGGCGAGCAAATCCGCCACCAGAATCGGCGATACCGGCAGGCGAATGCCCTCCGCCGCGGAGCCGGCCAGTTCTAGGAAGCTCTCCGAGGCAACCCCGTGGGACTGGTACAGCGGGCGGTCAATCCCCAGGGCCGCATAGTTCCGGGTGACGATGGCGGGCGCCTGGCCGAAATCGAAGTTAAGGATGGCCTCCACGTCTCTGTTGGACCGAATGCGGGTCAACTGCGGCGTCATGTCCGTATCATCCGGAGCGTAGGTTTCATCCTCGACGATCTCGATGCCGAAATCTGGCGCTACCTCATGCGCCTGTTGGCGTCCGGATGCGCCGAAACCACCGGTCCCGGAGATCAGGCCGATCTTGCTGATACCACGGCGCTGCATGTCGGCAAACACCTGCTCTGCCGCCATGCGGTCGGTCTCGGGGGTCTTGAAAACCCATTTTTTCACCGGATCCACCACCACAACGGCGCCGGCAAGGCTGATGAACGGGATCTCAAGACGCTCCACCAACTCCACCGAGGCCATGGTGGCACCTGTGGTGGACCCACCAATCAGCACGTGGGAACGGTCACGCGCAATCAGACGGCGGGCAAAGGTACGCGCCTGATCCGAGGCACCATGGTCATCGTAATAGGTGAACTCCAGCGGCCGCCCCAGCACACCGCCTTCCTCGTTGATCCGCTCCACATACAGCTGTAGCGTCTTCCGCTGCGGGTCGCCAAGGAATGAGGCAGGACCGCTCGCGGAGACAAAAGAGCCGATCCGGATCGGTTCATCGGCCACGGCCTGGGGCGCACCCAGGGTGAACACGGCCGCCGAGCACAGCGCAGCCAGCAAGGTCTTCTTCAGCATGACGATCTCCTCCTGCAGTCTTTGTTTTATCGTCACAAACAGCTTTTCCGGGTGACGGACATCCTGTCTCACCTACCCCGGCCCACCCAGGCGCGGGTCTTCCACATTCCGTGTTGCAACGCCATCAGGCGTCGTAATCCAGCACCACTTTTTCCGAAACAGGAAAGCTCTGACAGGTCAGTACATAACCCGCCTCGATCTCGTAGTCTTCCAGCGCGTAGTTGACATCCATTTCCACCTCGCCCTCCACGACCCGCGCACGACAGGTGGAACAGACGCCGCCCTTGCAGGAAAACGGGAGATCAGCACCCGCTTCCATGCCTGCATCCAGGATGGACTGCGTGTTCCGTGGCAGATCAAACTCCACCTGGCCACCATCCACGCGCACCACCACACGCGCGGCGGAGTGATCCAGGGTGATATCATCCTGGCGCTGGCGGCGCCGTTCCTGAGCCTCGCCCGGCGCCGTGAACAACTCGAAATGAATGCTCTCCTGCGCCAGCCCTGCGTCCTTCAGCGCGTCGGTCACGGAATGGACCATGCTCTCCGGGCCACAGATCACGCATTCGTCGAGATCTGACGGGTCAAGCCAATAGCGGAACAGTTCGCGACATTTCTCATCGTCGATATGGCCATGAAACAATTCGATATCGGTCTGCTCACGGCTCATCACCGGAATCAGCGTAAAACGCTCCATGTACATGTTCTTAAGATCTTCCAGCTGCTCCCGGAAAATCATGTTCTGCGTGGAACGGTTACCGTAGATCAAGGTGAACGTGCTGCGGGGTTCTGCCTCCAATCCCGTTTTGATCATGGAAATGATGGGCGTGATCCCGCTGCCCGCCGCCACGGCAAGGTAGTTTCTGCGATTTTCAGCATCAAACTTCAGACCGAAGTGGCCTTGCGGGGGCATCACCTCGATACTGTCGCCGGCACGAAACTGCTCATTGGCGAAATTGGAAAACCGCCCATGCGGCTGCCGCTTGATAGCCACACGCAATTCGCCATCCTGCTCCGCTGTGCAGATGGAGTAAGTGCGCATCACCTCTTCGCCGTCGATGCGCGTGCGCAACGCCAGGTGTTGTCCGGCGTGATAGCGGAATTCGTCCTGCATCTCGGCAGGGACTGAAAAGGCAATGGAGACCGTATCCCGCTTCTCCTGGCGGACATCGCTTACGGTGAGATTGTGAAACCGGGACATGCCTCGTCCTCTCCTTGTTCTGTGAATCGCGGTGCCGTTCAGATGCATTTGAAATAGTCGAACGGTTCCAGACATTCTCGGCACCGGTACAGCGCCTTGCAGGCGGTGGAGCCGAATTCGCT
>SLCE01000082.1 GCA_007125985.1 Ectothiorhodospiraceae bacterium
ACAGATTGAAGCAGGGCAGCTAGGCCATGGTCCCGCCGCGTCGATTGTTCTTTGCGCTGCAGCCGACTGCCGCGATGCGCCAGCGACTGCGCGATTGTGCGCCGGCGGCGCTGCGGAAGGGCCGGCGCGTACCCGCAGATAATCTCCACCTGACCCTGCACTTTCTCGGCAACTGTGGGGAGGAACAGGAGGCGCGACTGCGACGCCTGGCTTCCTGTGTACGGGCCCCGGCCGGGCAGATCACTTTGTCCCGGTTGACGGTCTGGCCGGGGCCGCGGGTGCAGGTCGCGGAATCCTGGGGAGGCCGCGTGCCGGTATGGCTGAAGGTATTGCATGGCGCTGTCGCCGAGGGCCTGCGGGCGGATGGTTTCCCTCTTGAGTCGCGGACTTATCGGCCCCATGTCACCCTTGCGCGCAAGTGTCCGCCGCATGAGGATGTGCGCATCGCACCGGTGTGCTTGCAGTTCCGGGATTTCGTCCTGATGGCGTCGGAATCCGGAGCCGAAGGTGTGAGTTACCGGGTGATCGGGCGCTGGTCTCTCAGGCCGTCTGGCAGGGGTGCGAGACTGTCGGCGGATATGGGATAATGGCGCGATTCGTTTTTAACAGCAGGGGTTAGCGAATGGACGACAACCGCAAGAAAGCGCTTGGCGCGGCATTGAGCCAGATCGAGAAACAGTTCGGCAAGGGTGCCGTGATGCGCATGGGCGATGCCCGGGCGGTCCGTGATGTGGAAGCAATCTCGACGGGGTCCCTGACACTGGATATGGCGCTGGGCATTGGTGGCCTGCCCAAAGGTCGCGTGGTGGAAATCTACGGTCCGGAATCATCGGGCAAGACCACGCTGACGCTGCAGGTGATCGCCGAGGCGCAGAAGAAGGGCGGTACCGCGGCCTTCGTCGACGCAGAGCACGCTCTGGATCCGGATTACGCCGAAAAACTGGGTGTGAATGTGGATGAGTTGCTGGTGTCGCAGCCGGATACCGGCGAACAGGCGCTGGAGATCGCCGACATGCTCGTGCGCTCCGGTGCCGTGGACGTGGTGATCGTGGATTCCGTGGCCGCGCTCACGCCGAAGGCGGAGATCGAGGGCGAGATGGGTGATTCCCATGTCGGCCTGCAGGCACGGCTCATGTCCCAGGCGCTGCGTAAGCTCACCGCCAACATCAAGCGTTCCAACACGCTGGTGGTGTTCATCAACCAGATCCGTATGAAGATCGGCGTGATGTTCGGCAGCCCGGAAACCACCACCGGCGGTAACGCGCTAAAGTTTTACTCCTCGGTACGGATGGACATCCGCCGCATCGGCGCCATCAAGAAGGGCGACGAAGTGGTGGGGAACGAAACCCGCGTGAAGGTGGTGAAGAACAAGATGGCGCCGCCCTTCAAGCAGGCGGAGTTCGAGATTCTCTACGGGGAAGGCATTTCCCGCGAAGGCGAATTGATCGATCTGGGCGTGAAGAACAACCTGATCGACAAGGCCGGGGCCTGGTACAGCTACAACGGTGACCGCATTGGTCAGGGCAAGGATAACGTGAGGCAGTTTCTCAAGGAAAATCCATCGATTGCATCGGATATCGAGAAAAAGCTTCGGGAAATTCTGCTGCCCTCCCGTGCACCGGTAAGCGAGCAGGCGGTCGACGCCGAGGCCTGATCGTCTGGCGATGGACGATGGTGCGCTGGACGAAGCGCTGGAGGTGGGGGTCCGCCTGCTGGCGCGGCGTGAACACGCCAGTCAGGAACTGCGGCTCAAACTCCGCCAGCGTGGATTCGGTGAAGCCGTTATCGAGGCCGCGCTCGGCAAGCTGTCCGAGCGCGGCTATTTGAGTGATGAGCGCTTCGTCGACGTCTACATCCGTCACCGATGTGAACAGGGTTACGGCCCGGTCCGCATCGTGGCGGACCTGCAGGCCCGGGGGGTGGACGAGCAGGTCTACCGCCCCTATCTGGATGAACTGGATGTGGACTGGGTGGCCATGGCCCGGGAGCACAAGCGTCGTCGTTTCGGCGCCGGGCGGCCGGCAGATCGCAGGGAATGGGGCAGACAGGGGCGTTTTCTCGCCAATCGTGGCTTTACCGCCGAGCAGGTACGCAAGGTGTTGGGCGATGACGATGACGCCTGACAGACACTGACAGACAGCGACGCAACCGAGACACCGACACCATGACCACCAGTGCTGAACTTCGTAAGGCATTTCTGGACTATTTCGCGAGCAAGGGCCATGAGATTGTGCCCAGCAGCCCGCTGGTCCCCGCCAATGACCCCACACTGCTGTTCACCAACGCGGGCATGGTGCAGTTCAAGGACGTCTTTCTGGGTACCGAGCAACGTGGCTACACGCGGGCGGCCAGTTCCCAGCGCTGCGTGCGTGCGGGCGGCAAGCACAACGATCTGGAGAACGTGGGTTACACGGCCCGGCATCACACCTTTTTCGAGATGCTGGGTAACTTCAGTTTCGGCGATTACTTCAAGCGGGAAGCCATTGAATTCGCCTGGGAATTTCTCACCGAAGTAATCCATCTGCCGAAAGAGAAGCTGTGGGTCACGGTGTTCGAGGACGACGACGAGGCCTACGATATCTGGGCGAAGGACATCGGTATTCCGGAAGATCGGCTTTCCCGCATCGGTGCCAAGGATAACTTCTGGTCCATGGGCGATACCGGCCCCTGCGGGCCCTGTTCCGAGATCTTCTATGACCACGGGCCCGAGGTGCCTGGCG
>SLCE01000184.1 GCA_007125985.1 Ectothiorhodospiraceae bacterium
CGGGGCTCGGGTTCCGGTTCCGGCTCGGGTTCCGGCTCGGGTTCCGGCTCGGGTTCCGGCTCGGGTTCCGGCTCGGGTTCCGGTTCCGGTTCCGGTTCCGGTTCGGGCTCGGGTTCGGGCTCGGGCTCGGGTTCCGGTTCGGGCTCGGGCTCGGGTTCGGGTTCCAGATCCGGTTGCTCCACGACCGGCTCAGGTTCGCCATCGGGCGCTCCCTGGGACGCAGTCAAACGGATTTCCATTCCGAACAACGGCTCGGGCGGCGGCTCAGCGGGGCCACTCCGCCACCCCAAAAAAAACGCCAGATGCGCCAGTGCAGCCAGCACCAGCACCAATAGCCAGTGATGCGCGCGCAGTTCCAGCATCAGTACTCCGCCGGGTTCGTCAGCAGCATCAGCCGGTCAGCGCCCGCATCCCGCAGGCGGTCCATCACGTCCAGCAAACGGTCGGCGGACACATCCGCGTCAGCCTTCAGGGTAAGGCGGCGATCCGGCTCGTCGGCAAGCCACCGGGCCACTTCGTCCTCCAGCCGCTCCAAGGTCAGCTCTTGGTCCGCGAAGGCAAGCCGGCCGTCGGCGCCGAGCAGGATGACTCCCTCGTCAGGCAGGTCTGTCTGCTGACCCTGGCGGCTTTCCGGCGGCTGCACGTCAAACACATCCGGCCGGGTGAGCACACCGGCCAGCATGAAAAAGATCAGCAACAGAAAGACGATATTGATCAGCGGAATCACATTTTCCGCCTGCTCACGCCGCGGCGTCTCGGGCAGGCGCATCACTCACCGCCCCGGTCAAGCCGCATCTGGACGGCCCCTGCCGACTGCAGCCGTTCCACCACCCGGGTGATCTGCTGCAGCCGAACACTGTCCGCCGGACGTACGATCACCAGCCGATCCGGCTCCTGCTGCAGCGCGGAGGAAACCGCCTGTTCCAGTTCCTCCAGGCCTTCCAGGGGGGCGCCATCCAACTGCACCGCCGCATCGGCCCCGATACGCACCACCAGGGCCGTGGGCTCGCCGCTGACCTCGCCACCTTGCCCGGGCAGGTCCATGGCGATGGATCGCCAGTCGAGGAAGCTTGTGGCCAGCATGAAGAACACCAGCAGAATGAACACCACGTCGATCAGTGGCGTCAGGCTGACCAGGTTCCGCCGGCGCCTTGGTGTCGCCTCAATATGCATCGGCGGCCCGACGCTCCCGTAGCGGGGTGGGCGCTACGGTGGCATCCGGCCGCAGCGCGTTACTCGGGTCCGTCTGCGTGAAAACACGGGTGACCGCGTCTTCCATCTGGTGCCGGAAGCGGTCCACACGCCGCTCCAGCCAGTTCAACACGGCCACCACGGGAATGGCGACGGCCAGCCCCACGGCCGTGGTGGTCAGGGCTTCCCAGATCCCGCCTGAGAGCAATGCCGGGTCCACCTGACTGCCCGCCATTTCCAGTTGTCGGAAGGCCTCGATCATGCCCAGCACCGTGCCCAGCAGACCAAGCAACGGGCTTAACGCCCCAATCACCTCCAGCCCCCGCAACTGGCCGCGCAGTGCCTCCAGATAGCGAGCGCCCACGCGCGAGACCTCTTCGCGCACCAGCGCGTCGTCATGGGCTGGATCCCGGCGCCCCTGCACAGCCACCTCCATTACACGGGCGATGGGGTTGGGCGTCGCCCGCAGCGTCTCCAACGCACCATCAGTATCGCCGGCACGCAGACGCTCCAGCGCCGCGTCAATAAAACCCCGGCGATGAAGGCGCAGACTGAAGAACTGCCAGAACTTCAGCAGCACGATCGCCAATGCCAACACGGACATGGCCATCAGCACCATCACCACCGGGCCACCCAGATCGAACAGGGCGACGAAACGGGACAGGAATCCGGCTGTATCCGCGGTTGGTGCGGCGTCAGGCATCGGAAGCCTCCAGGCAACAGAAGTGCGCACGGCAAAGCCGAGCGGCAGAATAGACTGCAAAAATCCTATTGCAAGTGCGAATCATTTTCAACAACCAAACCCATGCAAAATGCTGCAAACGTCAACCGTTTGCGGGCACAGGCACACGGAACTCACCCCCTTTGCGCTTGCCCGCGCACCGGGCACACCTTAGACTTGGCGCCAGCCTATCCCTGTCACTGTACGCCGGCCCGCATGCGGTCGGCGGTTGCCTGTGGAGCCCTGAACAATGGCGGAACTGAACCAGGAACTCGCTGTAGCGCGCCTTAATATGGTGGAGCAGCAGGTGCGCACGTGGGATGTGCTGGATCAGCGCGTACTGGATACGCTGGAATCGCTGCCCCGGGACGGTTTTGTGGAAGAGCGTTACCGCAGACTGGCCTATGTGGACATGAAGCTACCGCTGGCCCACGATCAGGAAATGATGGATCCCAAGCTTGAAGGTCGTGTCCTGCAGTCGCTGGCAATCGACACCACCGAACGGGTGCTGGAGATCGGAACCGGCAGCGGTTATCTCACGGCATGCCTGGCGCGGTTGGGCGCTCATGTCACCTCGGTGGATATCTTTCCGGACTTCCAGCAACGGGCCGAAGGGCTTCTGGAGCGCCACGACATCCATAATGTCAGCTTCGTGGAGGGTGATGCCGCTCGCGGCTGGGATGACGGCAAGCGCTACGATGCCATTGCCGTGACCGGCTCACTGCCGGAGCTTCACCAAGGCTTCCACCACAGCCTCACCATTGGCGGGCGCCTGTTCGTGATCGTGGGCGGGGACCCGATCATGGAGGGGTTGCTGATCACGCGCGTCGGTGAGGATCAATGGTCCACGGAGAGCGTGCTGGATACCAGTGTCAAACCGCTGATTAACGCTGCCCGACAGCCGCATTTCCGGTTCTGACGTGATCAGCATCCCGCAGATTGCAGCAGAGGAACTCGCTCGACGTCTGGATCGGGGCGAACCGCTATACCTGTTGGATGTGAGAGAACCCTGGGAATTCGCCACCTGCGCCATTCCCGGATCGGTCAATCTGCCCATGGGGCAAGTGCCGGCGCGGCTGGACGACATCCCCGCCGACCGCCCGGTGGTGTGCATCTGCCACCACGGTATCCGAAGCCAACAGGTTGCCGGCTATCTTCACCAACAGGGGCTCACACAGGCCGAAAACCTAGCCGGTGGCATCGACGCCTGGGCGGAGGTCGTTGCCCCGGGCATGCCGCGCTATTGATGCGCCCCTTTATCAAGAGGGGAACACAAAATTCGATCGTGAATACGAATCATTCTCATTGACATTGTCTTTACTGCTTTTTATTCTCCCTTGACCTTTCGAATCACAAAACACGCGAGGGAGAACAGAATCCATGGGCACAAGTTCGAAACGCCTGCTCACCGCCGGCAGCGCCCTGGCAATAGCCACCGCCTGGGTAACAGGTAACGCGTTGGCGCAGACCGAGACCGAAGGCGAAAGCCGCCTACTGGACCGCATAACCATCACCGGTGACCCGGACCGCATCCGCGAGATTCCCGGGTCAGCCCAATCCCTGGACCGCGAGGAACTGGACCGTTTCAACTACGGCGACCCGCACCGAATCCTTCGTCAGATCCCCGGCATCTATATCCAGGAGGAAGAGGGCTTCGGGCTATTCCCGAACATCGGCATGCGTGGTGGCCGGGTTGAACGTAACAACCGCATCACGGTGATGGAGGATGGCGTGCTGGTGGCCCCGGCACCATACTCCGCTCCCGCCGCCTACTATTTTCCACCCATGGCGCGGATGGATCGCGTGGAGGTCCGCAAGGGCTCGAGTTCGGTGAAGTACGGCCCCTACACCACCAGCGGTGCACTGAACATGCAATCCACGCCGATCCCGCTGGACAGCTTCAGCGGGCGGGCAAACATCCTGTTCGGCAGTGATGGCGGACGCCGCACCCATGCCTGGCTCGGCGGTAGCAGCGAGCAGTGGGGCTACCTGGTAGAGGGCTACGCCGACGGCTCCAACGGCTTCAAGGAACTGGACACACCACGCAGCACCAGCAACAACATGTCTGACCCGGACACCGGCTTCGACCGGCGCAACCTCGTCGGCAAGCTGCGCTGGAACAGTGCACCGGACGACCCCGTGTACCAGGAGATCGAGATGAAGGTCGGGGTCAACGACATGGAAGCGAACGAGACCTACCTAGGCCTCACCCGCGAGGATTTCCGTGACAACCCCCATAGACGCTACGCTGGTTCAGCCCAGGACGTGATCGTCACGGATCATGAGCAATACCAACTGCGGCACTACATCGCACCCACCAACAACCTGGACGTCACCACCACCCTGTACTTCAACCGCTTCGCACGCAACTGGTACAAGCTACACGACGTGGAAAACAACCCGGGTGACGGTTACGTCGGTATTGGCTCGGTGCTGGCCGACCCTGGAGAAAACGCCGGTGCCTACAACTGGATCCGTGGCGACGGAACAGACGGTCAACGCGGCCGGGTCCGGGCCAACAACCGGGAGTATGAAGCCTGGGGCCTGCAGACGCAGATCGGCTACCTGTTCGACACCGGCAACGTCAGCCATGACCTAGAGGTGGGTCTGCGCTTCCACCGGGATGAAGAGGACCGGTTTCAGTGGAACGACAGCTACGAAATGCAGGATGGCTCCATGGTACTGGTGGAACGCGGCGAACCGGGCAGCCAGTCGAACCGGCTGACGGAGGCCCGTGCCATCGCCGCCTACGTGCAGAACACGATGGAACTGGGCAACTGGACCATCGTTCCGGGCCTGCGCTATGAGGACATCCGCATCGACCGCACCGATTACCAGCAGTCGCCACCTGACCGGAACACGATGACCGACGAGCGCACGGCCACCTACCGGGTCTGGATCCCCGGTATCGGCGCGACGTATCAGCTGACCCCGGAACTGAGTCTCCTGGGCGGTGTTCACCGCGGCTTTGCGCCGGCGGGGGCCAACCCGGATGCCCGGGAGGAACGCAGCGTGAACTACGAGGCCGGTTTCCGTTACCAGCAAGTTGCCTTCCGCTCGGAGCTGATCGGCTTCTTCAACGAATACGACAACCTGCTCGGGGTCTGCACCGAGGCCGGCGGTGGCGGCTGCGACGTGGGCGAAACCTTCAGCGGCGGGGAGGTCAACGTGTATGGCGTTGAAGCGTTAGCGCTGTACGACCTGGGGGCTGCCCGGAACATGGGGATCAACATCCCGCTCAGTCTGAGCTACACGTGGACGCAATCCGAGTTCCGCACCGGCGGCAGCTTCGACTACGCGCCCTGGGGGGATGTCTCCAAAGGGGACGAGCTGCCCCAGATTCCGGAACATCAGTTGACCTTGAGCGCCGGCGTGGTCAGTGGGCCCTGGATGGGCAATATCGCCGCCAACTATGTCACCTCGGCCCGGGCCACTGCTGGCAGCGGCTCCATCCCGCGTGACGACAAGCTGGAAGCCCGCCTGCTGATCGACGTGGCCGGTGAGTACGCGTTCACAGACAACGTCAGCGCGTTTGCCAGTGTCGAAAACCTGACGGACGAGGTCTATGTGGCCGGTTGGCGGCCAGCGGGTGCCCGCCCCGGCGCCCCGCGCACGCTCTGGACCGGCGTCAAGATGCGGTTCTAGCCCGCCTCTGGGCAATTCCGGGGAACCGGCGGGTTACACGGGACGCCAGTCGGTTCCTATTCCGGCAGCAGCAGCTTCACTTCCTGCATCAGGCGTCCACTGGCCCCCCGGTTCGCTTCCACCAGCTCCCGGCCCTTGCGGCCCATCCGGGACCGGCGTTCCGGGTCTTCCAGCAGTTCCGTCACGGCATCCGCCAGTAGCCCGGCATCCGCCACCTGGTCGCAGGCCCCGGCCTCCAGCAGCTGACGCACGATCTGGGCGAAATTGAAACTGTGAGGTCCCACCAGCACAGGCACCCCCAGGGCCGCCGGCTCCAGCACATTGTGCGCGCCCAGCGGCACCAGGCTGCCACCGACAAACGCCACATCCGCGGCAGCGTAAAGCACGGGCAATTCGCCCATGGTGTCACCCAGGTAGACATCGGTATCGGCATTGCAGGCCTGGCCACTGCTGCGCCGGACGGCCGCATACCCCCGCTCGACGCAAAGGGCTTCGGCGCGCGGGAAACGTTCCGGGTGCCGGGGCACCAGGATCAACAGGGCATCGGGTACGGCCTGACGGACCTGGGCATGGGCATCCAGCACCTGCTCCTCCTCCCCTTCCCGGGTGCTTGCCGCAATCCATACCGGTCGGGACGCCCCCAGCAGCTGGCGCAGCAATTCACCCTGCTCGCGGGCACTGGCAGGCACCGTCTGGTCGAACTTCAGACTGCCGGCGACCACGACGCGCTCGCCCGGCGCGCCCAGTTCCAGCAGTCGCAGCGCGTCGTCCTTGCCTTGCGCCGCGATGCGGCTGGGGCAGCCAAGCACCCCTTCCATGAAGCGCCCGAAGCGCCGGTAGGCCTGCGCGCTCTGCTGGGAGAGCCGTGCGTTCACCACCATGAAGGGGGTGCGGCGGCGCCGCAGTTGGTGAAACAGGTTGGGCCAGAACTCCATCTCCACCACCAGCCCCAGCCTGGGCCGGACACGACGCAGGAACAGCCAGACGGCATGGGGCATGTCGAAGGGCAGGTAACAGTGTCGCACCGCATCGCCGAACAGGCGTTCGAGCTGCGCGGCACCGGTTGGGGTCATGGTGGTGACCAGCAGGGGACGATCCGGATAGGCGGCCTTCAGGGCCCGGATAAACCCACTCGCCGCCTGAACCTCACCCACGGAGGCCGCGTGCACCCAGATGCCGTCACGGGGCAGATCCGCGGGCAACCAGCCGAAGCGCTCGCCCCAGCGACGCCGGTAGGCCGGTTCCCGAATCCCGCGCCACAGCAGGTACAGCGGCAACAGGGGCGCAAGCAGATAAGTAAGCAGGCTGTAAAGCAGGCGCATCAGCTCACGGCTCCCTGTGGGGCCTGCAGCCGCTGCTCTTCCGGTGTGTCCAGCAGTTCCCGCAGGCGGCTCGTGACCTCGCCTACCGTGATCAACTCCATGGCGTCCGCCTTGCGTACGCGGCGCCCCCAGCCCACGACGTCAACCGTTCGCCCGTAGGCCGCCCGCAGTGCGTCCGGATAGCGATTCACCACCCAGCGTCGGCTCAGATAGGGGCCAGTACGGTCCGGGTTCGACGTGGCATACAGGCCCACCACCGGCGTGCCGGCAGCCGTCGCCATGTGCGCCGGCCCGGAATCCGGCGAGATCACCACGGTGGCCCGGCCCAGAATAGCCAGCAATTCCTTGAGACTGGTGCGGCCGATGCAGTTCTGCACCGGCACCCCGGCGAGCCGGGTGATGGCCTCGCCATAATGCTGTTCCTCGGCGGTCGGGCCGCCGGTCAGCACAGTGGCGAGCCCCAGCTGTTCCCAGGCATACCGCACCACATCCGCATAAGACTCCACGCTCCAGTTGCGGAAGTTGTTCAGCCGCTGACTGCTGCAGGGGCTGATCACCAGGGTGGGCCGCCCGTCCGGAATCAGTTCCCGCGCACGTGCAAGGGCTGCGTCCGGCACCGGAATATCCCAGCGCAGATGACGCTCCCGGATGCCCAGCGCCTGCAGAAAATCGAAGAAACCGTCAAGCACGTGGGCGCGGGGATTGGCCGCGACGCGGGCATTGATGAACAAGCCGTGGGCATCCTTGGAGCGCCCCGCGTCGAAGCCCAGCCGCAGATCCGCCGCCACGGCACGGGATAGCAGCCCGGCGCGCAGCGCCACCTGCATCAGCAACAGCGCATCAAAGCGGCGACCGCCAAGCTGCTCGCGCAGCGCGCGCCGCCCGGCACGTCCGGCCTTCTTGTCGAAGATGATAAACTCCACGCCATCCAGGTCGCCAAGCAGGCTGGCTTCGGTGCGGCCGATAATCCAGGTCAGGCGGGTTTCCGGCCAGGCCGTCTGAAGCGTGCGCACCACAGGCACCATGTGGCAGCAGTCGCCAATGGCCGAGAGCCGCAGCAGGCAGAGCCGCTCCGGGGGCCGGGACAATGGCAACGAGGCGTGATGAGCCATCCAGTGATCCACCAATCGGGTTCGTGTTACCGGATTCATGATGCCAGCATTGTGGACCCGATTCCGACCTGGCTGTTCCAGCCGGAGGCGCTGGCGCAACGGGGCCTGCTGACGGGCGCCAGCACAGGCCGCCGCCAGGCCCACTTCTTCACCCATCAGGGACGGGCACTGGTCCTGCGGCATTACTGGCGCGGCGGTATGGTTGCGCGTTTGAGTACGGATGTCTATGCGTGGACCGGGAGTGAGCGCACGCGGCCTATCCGCGAATGGCGGCTGCTGAACACCCTGCGTGAACGCCATCTGCCTGTTCCGCGGCCGGTGGCCGCGCAGGCCTGCCGCATCGGCCCAGGTTACCGTGGCGACCTGATTACCGAGCGGATTCCGGAAAGCCGCCCCTGGGATGAATGGCTGCGCGAGGGCCGGGCCACGGAACCGCAGTTGTGGCAAACCATCGGCAGCACCCTTCGCCGCTTTCACCAGGCGGGGGCCTGGCACGCCGACCTCAATGTGCGAAACATTCTGGTGGACGCCCAGCAGACGATCTGGCTGATCGACTGGGATCGAGGCCGATTGCATGTGGGGCCGGTGGACGGCCGCGGGAATCTGAAGCGTCTGAAGCGCTCGCTGGACAAGCACCCGCCCCTGGCGCGGTTGGCGGAGAACGGCTGGCCGCATCTGCTAAAGGGTTACGAAACGCCGGGCTGACGGAACTCGGGCATCTCCTCCCTGGGTAGCCCGCCAAGTCGAGGCCGGTGCCGGGAGATGCGGCGTCGGACTGTCGGCGAGAGGGACCTCGCCGACAAGCCTACAGGGATGTATTTACGGCGTGTCCGGCGCCGCATCTCCCGGTGGCGGCCGAATCGAAGCCATCGACGTCCGCAAGCCACCGGTTTTCGCTGTGCGACCTACGCCTAGCCGCCACGGATCCGTTCAATGATCGACGTGGTGGACACACCATCGACGAAGTCCAGCACCACCACCTGACCCCCGGCCTGCTGCACGGTCTGTGCACCCGCGATCTCCTCCACCCGGTAGTCCCCGCCCTTCACCAGCACATCGGGGACAATGTCGGCAACCAACTCGGCCGGGGTGTCCTCGGAGAACGGCACCACCCAGTCCACCGCAGCCAGCGCTGAGAGTACGGTCATGCGCTGCTCCACCGGGTTCACCGGGCGATCCGCCCCCTTGCCGAGCCGGCGCACCGAGGCATCATCATTCACCGCCACGATCAGGCGATCGCCCAACGCCCGCGCCTGCTGCAGGTAGGCCACGTGACCGGCATGCAGCAGGTCGAAACAGCCGTTGGTCATCACCACCTTCTCGCCCTGGGCACGCGCATCCTCCACCAGCACCTTGAGCTGCTCCCGTGTCACCGGCCCGTGGTCATCCGCCTGCAACCCGTGCAGGGCGCGGCGCAGTTCCGCCACGGTCACCGACGCCGTGCCCACCTTGCCCACCACCAGCCCGGCCGCCACGTTGGCCAGCGCCGTTGCCACCGGCAGGGTGCTGCCGGCGGACAGTGCCGCGGCCAGCACGGAGATCACTGTGTCGCCCGCGCCGGTCACATCGTAGACCTCTCGCGCGTGCGCGGGCAGATGCAGCGCGGGCGCGCCTTGGCTGACCAGGCTCATGCCCTGCTCGCCGCGGGTAATCAGCAGCCCGCCGAGGTCGAATTGGCGCATCAACTGGCGTGCACGGCTTTCCAGGGTCTCCAGATCCGCGCAGCCGCCCGCCACGGCCTCGAACTCGGAAAGGTTCGGTGTGAGCAGGTCCGCCCCACGGTAGCGTTCGAAGGCCTGCCCCTTGGGGTCCACCAGCACCTTGCAACCGGCCCCGCGCGCATGGCAGATCAGGCCCGGCGCATCAGCCAGGGTGCCCTTGGCATAGTCCGACAGAATCACCACCGGCGCCCCCGCCAGCGCCTTTTCAAACCGCTGCGCCAGCGCGGCGGATGCCTCCGGCCCGAAGGGCTGCTCGAAATCCAGCCGGATCAACTGCTGGCGACGGCTCAACACCCGCAGCTTGCAGATGGTGGGGTGCCCGGGGACGGGCTGGAAATCACAGCCCACGCCCGTCTGTTCCAGGCGGCTTTGCAGGGAATACGCCGCCTCGTCGTCGCCCGTGAGGCCCAGCAGGTTCACCCGCCCCCTGAGGGCGGCGATATTCAGCGCCACGTTGGCCGCGCCGCCTGGGCGCTCCTCCACCTGCCCCACGCGCACCACCGGCACTGGTGCCTCCGGCGAGATGCGCCCGGTATCACCGTGCCAGTAGCGATCCAGCATCAGGTCGCCGATCACGACGACCTGCGCGCGGGAGAAATCGGGGAGCGTGAGTTGCATGGCGCTTGTCCGTGCCTGCTATACAATGCGCGAATTCTAACAGGAACGGTGGCCAACCAAACCGGAACCGCCGCCCGCGCCGGATTCAACTGGTATGATGTGCGCGCAATGAGCGAACTATCCGAGATCAAGGCAGAGCTGAAGAA
>SLCE01000058.1 GCA_007125985.1 Ectothiorhodospiraceae bacterium
AAACCCAAAGGGGCGATGATCAGCTACCGCAACATCCGCGAAGCGGCGCCAGGCATCATCGGCCGGCTGGAACTGACGGAAAGCGACAGCGTGCTCTCCTATCTGCCGCTATGCCACGTGGCCGAACAGGCCACCACCAACTGCGCACCCATTTACCTTGGAATGCTGGTGAACTTCGGGGAATCCCTGCGCACCGTGCAGGAGGATCTGCGCGAAGTCGCGCCCACCGTGTTCCTCGGCGTGCCGCGCATCTGGGAGAAGATGCACTCGGCCATCCACATCAAGATGCTGGAAAGCGGCCGCCTGCGGCGCTGGTTGTATCACACGGCGATCCAGCGCTGCGAACCCTTCTGCTACAAGCACCCCTCGGATCTGAGCGCGGGTGAGAAATTCACCTACTGGCTCAGTTTTCTGCTGGTGTTCCGCGCACTTCAGAACTTCATCGGCCTACGCAATTGTCGCGTATCCATCACCGGCGCCGCCCCCATCGCGCCGGATATCATCCGTTTCTTCCGCACCATCCGCGTTCCGCTGCTGGAGGTCTATGGCCAGACCGAGACCACCGGCATGGTCACGGGTCACCGCCCCGAACGCATGGTGCCGGGCACCGTGGGTGAACCCACCGTGGGCACCGAGATCCGCGTTGCCGAGGACGGCGAGCTGCTGATCAGGGGCGGCATGGTGTTCGAGGGCTACTACAAGAACGAAGAGGCCACCAGCAGCACCATCGTGGACGGCTGGCTGCATACCGGCGACGTAGTCGAACTGCACGACGGCCTGGTGAAGATGGTGGACCGCAAGAAGGACATCATGATCACCGCCGGCGGCAAGAACCTGTCGCCCTCGGAAATCGAGAACACGGTCAAGGCCAGCCCCTACATCAAGGAATGCATCGTCATTGGCGAACGGCGCAAGTATGTGGCGGCGCTGATCCAGATTGACTTCGAGACGGTGTCGAAATGGGCCGAGGAGCACGGGTTGGCCTATACCACCTTCCGCAGCCTTGCGGAGAACGAACAGGTGCGTCAGCTGGTGGAAGCCGAGGTAGAGAAGGCCAACCAGACCATGCCGCGGGTGGCGCAGATCAAGCGCCTGGCGCTGCTCACCAAGGAACTGGACCACGACGACGACGAAGTCACCGCCACCATGAAGATCCGTCGTTCCAACATCTACAGGAAATACAGCGACCTGATCGAATCACTGTACCAGGAAGCCGGCGCCGCCTGAGCCGCAGGAACCACCAGCCCGGCCTGTGGCCGGGTTGGTGGCGAACGCCTGTCGGCGTTTACCCCCCTACGCCCCGACGGCCCCCGCGCCGGCGTTGGAGTGCTGTTGCCAGATCCGTCGCCGTTGCACGGTTTCGTCGCCGAACAACAGCCCCAGGGCCGTGAGGCGCTTGAAGTAGTGCCCCACATCCAGTTCATCGGTCATGCCGATGCCGCCGTGCAGTTGGATGGCCTGCTGCCCCACGTAGCGCCCGGAGGCACAGAGCTGCGCCTTCAGCAGTGCTGCCGCCTCGCTGTTGTCGGCACCCGGCCGCCAGCGGGCCGCGGTCAGGTCCAGCAGGTTTTCGGCCTGAGTGGTGGCGATGTACATATCCGCCATGCGGTGTTGCAGCGCCTGGAAGCTGGCAATGGGAACGCCAAATTGGCGCCGGGTGCGGGTGTAGTCCACGGTCCGCTGAAGCAGGCTTTCCATCAAACCCACGCCTTCCGCCACCAGCATCAGGCAGGCCTGCTCCAGCACCCGCAGCAGCAGTGGCCCGCCACGATTATTGTGGGTCAGCCGTTCCGCCTGGGCGGACTGCAGCCGAACCAGTCCGGCCCTGTGGCCGTCCATGGTGGGAAACCCGGTAACGCCGAGACCATCGGCCGTGGCCGGTAACAGGAACAGTTCGATGCCATCCGCGTCAGCGGGGCCACCAGCCACGCGCGCGGACACTACGAAATGGCTGGCCTGAGGGGCATTGAGCACGGTGATCTTCTCGCCATCCAGCCGCCATTCGCCACCTGACTCCGTGGCGCGCAGTTCCACCCAGCTGGGATTGCCCCGGGACGCTGCCTCCTCCCAGGCCATCACCGGCAAGGCTTCGCCGGCCACCAACGCTGGCAGCAAGGCACCACTGGCCTCGGCGTTATCAGCGCCGGCAAGCGCCTGCCCCGCCAGTCCCACAACGGCGAGATAGGGCTCCACGACCAGGCCGCGCCCAAAGCGCCGCATCAGGCCCAGGGTGTCAACAATGGAGCCACCCATGCCGCCGTGCTGCTCCTCAAAAGGAATGCCCAGCCAGCCCATATCAGCAAACTGAGCCCAGTGCCGGGCAGAATACCCGGCATCCGTGGCAACCAGCGCCTGACGCGCATGGAAGTCGTATTGATCCCGGATGAATCGCTCCACACTGTCTTCCAGCATGGTGCGCAGGTCATCGGTGAGCAATGCCATGGTCGCGGTCCCTCCGTGCGGCTACTGGCTGAGCAGCAGCTTGGCGATGATGTTGCGCTGGATTTCGTTGCTGCCGCCGAAGATGCTGGCCGCCCGATTGTTCAGGTATTTGGGCATGACCGTCAGCACCGCCTCCGGCCCGATGGGCTCCACGCCGCTGCCCACCGTCAGCGCCTGCAACTGCAACGTCAGCGCCGGTGTGCCTGCCACATCCACGGCCAGTTCGGTGATGCGCTGCAGGGTTTCCATGG
>SLCE01000086.1 GCA_007125985.1 Ectothiorhodospiraceae bacterium
AACTTCAGCGGTGCCGGCATGCTGACCGGCCTGATTTTCGGGTATTTCGTGCTCTATCTGGTGGCCCTGGGCAAGGGAGAGCGCATCACCTACGTGCGCAAAATCCCGCAGATCATCGGTTTCACCCTGTTCTATATCTGGGAATTGATCAAATCCAACATGCGGGTCGCCTATGAGGTACTGACCCCCACACACAATATGGAACCCGGTGTTATCGGTCTGGAACTGGAACTGGAGAGCGACGCCGGCATCACGATTCTGGCAAATCTGATCACCATGACCCCGGGCACGCTCAGTCTGGATGTCTCCAACGACCGGCGCATGCTTTTCATTCATGCCATGTACGTCGGTGACAGGGACGGGCTGCTGCGGGAGCTGAAAGATCTCGAGCGCCGGGTCATCGAACTGCTTTCCTGAGGTCGAATCATCATGTCGCCGTGGGTCATCAATACCGTCTATCTGCTGCTCTGCGTCTCGTTGATACTAGCCTTTGCCCGGTTGGTCCGAGGGCCGAGCCTTCCGGATCGCGTGGTCGCACTGGAACTGATCGCGTCCATCACCGTGGGATTGATCATCGTCTACGCCATCCACCATGGTATGGCCTATTTCATTGATGTGGCCCTAGTGCTGGCACTGACCGGCTTTATGGCCGCCGTGGGCTTTGCCCGCTATCTGGAACGGGGAGGCAGCCGCGATGAGTGAGTTCTTCACGGCCTTTTTTTTACTCGTGGGTGCCGCCTTCGTGCTGATCGGCGCCCTTGGCGTGGTGCGCATGCCCGATCTCATGCTGCGCATGCATACCACCACCAAGGCGGGTGCGTTGGGCGGTGGTCTGATCGCCGTGGCAGCCGCATTCTATTTTCCCGAAGCCGGGGTTATCGTCCGCTCCATGGCCATTCTGGCCTTCGTGGTGCTCACGGCTCCGATTGCCGCCCATATCATCGGTCGGGCCGCGTATTTTGTTGGCGTTCCGCTATGGGATCGGACGCTGGTGGACGAGTTGAAGGAACGGCTGGATACGAAGGAACACCGCCTGTATAGCCAGAAGCTCGAAGATCCGCCCTCTGCCAACGAATCGGACCGGCATGGCGATTGAGCTGCCTGCGGCTGATCTGATTGCCGCGGATGTGGCCCGTGCCTTGCGCGAGGATGTCGGCAGCGGCGACCTCACGGCAGATCTCGTCCCCGCCGAACAGGAAATGCGGGCCAAGGTGATCAGCCGCGAAGACGCCGTGCTGTGCGGCACCGTCTGGTTTGATCAGGCATTTCACCAGGTCAGCCCGGCGGTCGCCGTCGAATGGCTGGCCAAGGATGGCGACCCCGTGCAACCCGAGCAGCCCCTATGCCGGCTGCACGGCCCGGCCCGGGCGCTCCTCACCGCCGAGCGCACGGCACTGAATTTTCTGCAGACCCTGTCGGGCACCGCCACGCAGGCGCGGCATTACGCGCAAGCCGTGGCAGGCACCAGTGCCCGGATACTTGATACACGCAAGACGCTGCCCGGGCTGCGCCTGGCGCAGAAGTACGCTGTGCGCTGCGGAGGCGCAAGCAATCACCGTATCGGCCTTTTCGATGCGATTCTGATCAAGGAAAACCACATCCATGCAGCCGGCTCGATTGCCGCGGCCGTGGAAACCGCCCGCCGCCTGCATCCAGGCATCAAGGTGGAGGTGGAAACCGAGAACCTGGATGAACTGGAGCAAGCGGTTGCCGCCGGCGCGGACGTGATCATGCTGGATAATTTCAGCCTGGACGCCATGCGCGAGGCGCGCCGCCGGGCGGGCGGAGTTGCGCTGGAAGCCTCCGGTAACGTGGAATTGAACGGCATCCGGCAAATTGCCGAAACCGGAGTGGACTTTATCTCCGTCGGTGCCATCACCAAACACGTCCGCGCGGTGGATCTTTCCATGCGCTTCAGCACGGCAGACTGACACCCCACACCGCCTACGGCTAACTCAGCACCTGTTCCTGCGCCGCTGGCAACTCCTCATCCTGTACCAGGCGGACCGCCTCATGGAAATCCCGGTCCGCCGTGTCCAGCGCTGGCTCCAACATGGTCCAGTCGAGGCCGACCCGCGCCATCGCACGCTCGCTGAGCATGGGGATGGTATCGTCGCCCGGGTTTCCGCGACGCATTCCGCGCACCACCACATCTGCCACATGCACGATAGCGGTCAGAGGATGGTCACCTTCCGGTGCCTCAGGCCGGTGATGCCAGGCGATTGCCTGACGCACCTCGCCGGGCAGGCCCCAACGCTCTGCCACGCGCGACCCGACAGTGCAGTGATCGAAACCCAGTACAGCCGCCTCGGCATCCCCGATCCAGACATCGTGCCGTTCCCGATAGCGCAGCACGGCGCTGAACTCCCGGGGGAACCAGGCATCAAGCACGGCACGGCCCAGATCGTGCAGGAGCCCGGCAATCAGCGCGAGTTCCGGATCTTCACCCAACTCCAGCGCCATTGCCCGGGCAAGCACGCCCGCCGCAGCCGAATGCCGCCAGAAACCGGACCGGTCGAACCCATGCGCAGCACGGCCAGCGGGGAACTGTTGCAGCACCGCGGCCACCGTGATCACACGACCAAAGCGGGCAGCCCCCAGGGCGGCTGCCGCGTCGGCCAGCCCGGACACCGGTTGCAGCAGCCCGAGTAGCGGACAATTTGCAACACGCA
>SLCE01000053.1 GCA_007125985.1 Ectothiorhodospiraceae bacterium
CACGTAGGGTGCATGGAGGCGAAGCCGATATCCACCAACAGAACACGGATAACATCGGCAAGGAGGCCGATTATGCCCAACTACCGCCGCGCTCAGGTCGCGGGCGCAAGCTATTTTTTCACCGTCGTCACGCATCACCGCCGCCCACTGTTCAGCGAGCCGGCGCACATACAGCTGCTCCGCACCGCCATGCGCACGACGCTGCAGAGTCACCCTTTCCGGATCGACGCTATGGTCGTCCTGCCGGATCATGTTCACGCAATCTGGACCCTGCCGACGGGCGATCACGACTTTCCTCGTCGATGGCGCCTCATCAAGAGCCACTTCTCACGCCGTGTTCACCTACCGGCCACCCGACACCCTGTTCGCCGCCGCGAACGCACCGTCTGGCAACGCCGCTACTGGGAACACCTGATCCGGGGCGAGGACGATTTTCGCAGGCACGTCGACTACATCCACTACAACCCGGTGAAGCACGGCCTGGTGCGAACCCCGGCCGATTGGCCCTACAGCAGCTTCCGGCGGGCGGTGGCGCGGGGTGATTATCCGGCGCATTGGGGGCGCCAGGAGCCAGATACGTTGCAGGACATGGAGTTCGAGTGAGCTTTCTTGGGAAGCGCCACGTGATGGCCGGCGGTGGCGGTGGATATCGCTACGCTCAATCCACCCTACTGCTGAGGCGTTCGAACCGGAAATGATGGTGCGCATCGCTGCGCTTTGCACACCCTACGCTTGCTACTTTTCGATCCCGATGTGGCGTAGGGTGCGCACTGCGTGCGCACCGAGCCATTCCCCCCGGCACTTGCCCTGCCCCGCCATTCCACGGTCAAATGAGCGGTTTACAACAAACCGATCAACCGAGGTAGACCGCGATGCCCCAGTTCCGCTCCAAGACGTCCACCTTCGGCCGCAATATGGCCGGCGCCCGGGCGCTGTGGCGTGCCACCGGCATGAAGGATGGCGATTTCAACAAGCCGATCATCGCCGTGGCCAACTCCTTCACCCAATTCGTGCCCGGGCACGTGCACTTGAAGGACCTGGGCCAGTTGGTGATCTCGGAAATCGAGAAGGCCGGCGGCGTGGGCAAGGAGTTCGACACCATTGCCGTGGACGACGGCATCGCCATGGGCCACGACGGCATGCTCTACAGCCTGCCGAGCCGCGACATCATCGCCGACTCGGTGGAATACATGGTCAACGCCCACTGCGCCGACGCGCTGGTGTGTATTTCCAACTGCGACAAGATCACCCCGGGCATGCTGATGGCAGCCATGCGGCTGAACATCCCAGTGATTTTCGTTTCCGGCGGGCCCATGGAAGCCGGCAAGACCAAGCTGGCCAGCGGCGAAGAGCGCCACCTGGACCTGGTAGACGCCATGGTGGCCGCAGCGGATGACAGCGTCTCCGATGCCGATGTGGAAACCATCGAGCGCTCCGCCTGCCCCACCTGCGGCAGCTGCTCCGGCATGTTCACCGCGAACTCCATGAACTGCCTGACCGAGGCACTGGGCCTGTCCCTCCCCGGCAATGGCTCGACTCTCGCCACGCATGCCGATCGCGAACGTCTGTTCCGTGAGGCCGGCCAGCGCATCGTCGACGTCGCCTACCGCTACTACCGCGACGGCGACGAGAACGTGCTGCCGCGCAATATCGCAAGCCGCACGGCGTTCGCCAACGCCATGAGCCTGGACATTGCCATGGGCGGTTCCACCAACACGGTGCTGCACCTGCTGGCGGCTGCCCAGGAGGGCGAGGTGGATTTCACCATGACCGACATCGACCAGCTCTCCCGCAAGGTGCCGAACCTGTGCAAGGTGGCGCCGGCCACGCCGTTCTACCACATGGAGGACGTGCATCGGGCCGGTGGCATCATGGGCATTCTCGGTGAACTGGACCGGGCCGGCCTGCTGGACACCAGCGTGCCCACCGTGCATTCGCCTACCCTCGCCGACGCACTGGAATCCTGGGACATCATGCGCACGGACAATCCGGCCGTGCATGACTTTTTCAAGGCCGGGCCGGCGGGCATCCCCACCCAGGTGGCGTTCAGCCAGTCCACCCGCTATCCGAGTCTGGACAACGACCGGGCCCAGGGCTGCATCCGCGACCTGGAGCATGCCTACAGCCGCGACGGCGGCCTGGCGGTGCTGTACGGCAACCTGGCGGAGCGTGGCTGCATCGTGAAAACGGCCGGTGTGGACGAGAGCATTCTCACCTTCGAGGGGCCTGCGGTGATCTTCGAGAGTCAGGACGCAGCCGTTGAAGGCATCCTCAAGGGCACGGTGAAAAAGGGCGATGTGGTCATTATCCGTTACGAGGGCCCTCGCGGTGGACCGGGAATGCAGGAAATGCTCTACCCCACCAGCTATCTGAAGTCGAAGGGGCTGGGCAAGGATTGCGCGCTGATCACCGACGGCCGATTCTCCGGCGGAACATCGGGGCTGTCCATCGGCCACGTCTCCCCGGAAGCCGCCGAGCACGGCAACATCGCCCTGATCGAACCAGGCGACACCATCCGCATCGACATCCCGAACCGGACTATCGAGATCGTCGTGCCGGACGAGGATCTGGCAGCACGCCGGGAGGCCATGGAGGCCAGGGGCGCCGATGCGTGGAAGCCCGCGGCACCGCGGCAGCGGAAAGTGAGCACGGCGCTGAAGGCCTATGCGAAGCTCACCACCAGTGCGGACAAGGGGGCGGTGCGGAACCTGGATCTGCTGGATTGATTGACGGTGCGCAAGCCCTTCGGGCTTGCGCACCCTACCCGGCAACTAGAGCAATTGTAATGGTGGATATCGCCTTCGGCTCAATCCACCCTACGCCCTTCGATCGGAGCTGTAGGGTGGATTGAGCCGAAGGCGATATCCACCGAAAATCCAACCTTGGTTCTAGCTGCGCTCCGCCATCCCGTACACCTTAAGCAGAAAGGCGTAACGGAAGGCCACCTCCTCCAGGTAATCGAAGCGGCCGCTGGCACCGCCGTGGCCGGCGCTCATGTTGGTGCGCAGCAGGAGCAGGTTGTCATCGGTCTTAAGCTCGCGCAGCTTCGCCACCCATTTTGCCGGTTCCCAATAGGTGACCCGCGGGTCGGACACGCCGGCGGTGACCAGCAGATGCGGATAAGCCTGGGCCCGCACATTGTCATAGGGCGAGTAGGCCAGAATCGTGCGATAGGCCTCCGCATCCTCCAGCGGATTGCCCCATTCCGGCCACTCGGGCGGTGTGAGCGGCAGGCTCGGGTCCAGCATGGTGTTCAACACATCCACGAAGGGCACATCGGCCACCGCGGCGTGGAACAACTCCGGCCGCTGGTTCAGCACCGCACCCACCAATAGGCCACCGGCACTGCCGCCGTGGGCGGCGATGCGTCCGGGTCCGGTGTAGCCGGCGGCGATCAGCGCATCGGCGGCGGCGATGAAGTCGCTAAAAGTGTGCTGCTTTTTCTCCAGCTTTCCTTCCCGATACCAGCGGTAGCCACGGTCCTTGCCGCCGCGCACGTGAGCTACGGCGTAGACGAAGCCCCGATCCACCAGGCTCAGCCGGTTGGGCGCGAATCCGGGCAGGTCGATCATGCCGTAGGCACCGTAACCATAAAGCACCAGGGGTGTATCCGGCCCCGGTTGCAGGTCGCGCCGGTGGAACAGCGAGACCGGCACCTGTTCCCCGTCCGGAGCAGTGGCCATGAGTCGGTGCGAGACGTAGTCGTCGGGGGTGTGCCCGCTGGGGATCTCCTGTTCCTTGCGCAGGGTGCGCTCGCGGGTGTCCATGCGGTAGTCGTAGACACGCCCCGGCGTGGTGAAGGAACTGTAGGTGTAACGCAGCACATCCGTGGCGTACTCGTAGCCGGGCACCACACCCAGCTCGTAGCATTCCTCGTCCATCTGCACCGCATGCTCGCCCCCGCTGTCCCAGCGGCGGATCACGATGCGCGGCAGGCCGTCCTCCAGCTCCAGGCGCACGAGCCAGTCCCGGTACACGATCAGCGCGCGGATCAGCGTACCCGGACGGTGCGGAACCAGATCCAGCCAGTGCGTCGGCTGCGGTGAATTCAGCGGGGTCAGGGCGACACGGAAATCCTCGGCACCGGCATTGGTGAGAATCACCCAGTTCCGGCCATGATCAGAGATGTCGTATTCCACCCCGTCCTGCCGGGCCAGAAACACCTCCGGGGCGGTATCCGGCGCGTCCGCCGGGATGTAGCGGACCTCACTGGTGGTGTGGTTATGACTGTCAATCAGCAGGTAGCGACCACTTTCGGTACGGCCCACGCCGACGAAAAAGCCGGGGTCGGCTTCTTCGTACACCAGGGGGTCGTTCGCCACCGCGGTGCCGAGCCGGTGCCGGTGCACCCAGCGGGGACGGTGCTCTTCATCCTGCAGGGTGTAGAACAGCGTGCAACTGTCCGACGCCCACTCGAAATCACCGCGTGCCTGTTCGATGACCTCCGGCAGCCGTTCACCGGTCTCCAGATCGAGAATCCGGATGGTGTAGACCTCGGCGCCGCTGCAGTCCTCGGAATACGCCAGGTAACGATGGTCGGGGCTGTGCTCGGCATCGCCGATACGGTAATACGCCTGCCCTTCGGCCAGGGCGTCACCGTCCAGCAGCACGTGCTCCTCGACACCGTCCAGTCGGCGGCGGCAGAACAAGGGCTGCTGCCCGCCCTGCCGGTAACGCACGTAGTAGGCCCAGGGGCCGTCCGGCAGCGGCACGCTGCTGTCATCCTCCTTGATGCGCCCCTTCAGTTCGGCGAACAGCTGCTCCCGCAGCGCTGCCGTGTCCGCCATCACCGCATTGGTGTGGGCGTTCTCTGCCTCAAGCCAGGCACGGATATCGCTACGCAGCCGTTGCGGATCCCGCATGGCCTCACGCCATTCCGGATCCCGCAGCCAGGCGTAGCTGTCCAGGCGACGATGGCCATGGAATTCCAGCGCCTCCGGGCGCTGATCGGCTTTCGGCGGGTGCTCGGCGTACCGGTTCATTCCCTTCCTCTCAGGCCGAACCGGCGGTCATGTCGTCCGGGGAATGGAAATAGTCGCTGGTGCGCGCCATCTCATCCACGGCATGCTGCAACTCGGTCAACCGCCACTCCGCCGTGCGTAGCGGCGCGCAGTCCTCGCAGCGGGGATCATCACACGGCTGGCGCGAGTACAGCCAGAAATGCACCGCGCCGGCCAGCAGACCATCGGCAATCTCGTTCAGGTCTGCTGTTTCATCGGCCTCGGCCAGGCGGTTGCCCAGTTCCACCAGTTTGCTGGCGGCTTCATCATAGACGGATGGGTCGTGATTCATCGCTTTCGGAACCTCTATTCGGAATGCCTCCGGCGCCGCCGCGCGGCCGTGCACCGAAGGGCGCCTAGTGTATCAGCAAACGCCGGGACGGACAGGCCGGGCCAATGCCACCACCAGGCACCTCATAGCCTATAAGGCATTGTTTTATTTGGATGTTGCAGAATTGATGAAAAGTTCATCAATTTGACACGAATCCCTTAGCCACAATGCTTCCGGGGCCGGTTTCCAACCTCTGTCCACAGTGTTATCCACAGGAAATGTGGATAACGGCGGCAGATCCACGAGAATCAACCGCTTCCGTGTTTTGCACCAGAATCGGGCGTTTCAGGTGTTGCGGCGCGCCATTGGCCAGGAACGTAATCCACTGCCAGCGTCAAGTCTACAAGACCGATACATAATGCGTGCGGAAGCGTGTCCACATATTTCGCAAACAATCTGTAAGCTATTGTTTTAGAAACCTTTAACTCCGATCGATGATTTGTTGCGCAATTCGTCTAAGTGACTGACAGCCAAGCAGGAAGACCGATTCCCACCAACTCGTCCACAAACTTATCCACAGCTTTCGTGGATAACTGCGCTTTTCCTCATTTGACAGCAGCTTGAGGGATTCGAGACCACCAGGAAACGGAACAACGCGGTTTTCATCCACAGGCGGGAACGTGCAATAGACCGGTTTTGCGCCCCATGCTGGGCACACGCAGCACACCTGGAGCACCATGGGAAGACATCAGCGCTTCCTTGATCAGCGAGCCCCTAATAGCGGATGCCGTATCTCTGATAGAGAAAACTCAGCAACCAGGCAGGTCCGATCAGTAGGAACTGCAGGTCTTTAAAGAACGAAGGTTTTTTGCCCTCAATTTCATGGCCAATGAACTGCCCGATCCAGGCCAGCACAAAGATCACCAGCGCCAGTCCCCATAGCGGAACCGGGGACAACTCAACGAGGTGACACACCACCAGCATCACCAGGGTGATCCCCGCCATGCCCAGGAACAGGGGCGGCGACAGACGGAGGTAATACAGACCGGCGAGCAGCGCAACCACGGTCGCCCAGTTGATGAACGGCGAGACCGGGCCGGCAGGGATGGATGCCAGCGGACCGGGCGGCAGACTCCACAGCAGCGCCAGCACACTGAACATGATAAGGGGCACACAAACCCAGTGTATTCGCTTGTTGGCCGGGTTGCGGTGACTCTCGCCGTATTCGGCGAGCCATTGCTCCATGTTCTTCATGGTGGGGCTCCTCTGTATCCCCGTCGACAGTACTAAAAAGTTAGTATGTGGGAAACGCGCTGGCTCTGCTGCAGGCAGCGCGGCTCCATTCACGAGGCACGACGTCGGCGGACCACAGATGCGCATTGCAGTCATCGGAGCAGGGGTTATTGGCACCACCACCGCCTGGTATCTTGCGCGGCACGGCCATGAGGTGACTGTGGTGGATCGCGCAGCGGAGCCCGCCGAGGAAACCAGCCACGCCAACGGTGCGTTGCTGCATGCCAGCCACGCGGAGCCCTGGAATGCCCCGGGGGTCCTGTGGGATCTGTTGCGCTGGATCGGACGGGAGGACTCCCCGCTCCTGCTTCGCCCCGGCAGCCTGCCGAGCATGGCCGGTTGGGGCCTTCGCTTTCTGCGCTACAGCGGGCAGCGACATTTTGACCGTAGTACGCGTGTCAACGCCCAGTTGGCGGTCCACAGCCTGCGCCTGCTGCGGGAACTACGACGGGAAACGGGCATTCGCTACGACGACGCGCAGCAGGGCATCATCAAGATTTTTCGTGATCAGGCCAGCCTGGACAAGGCGCTACATGCCTCCCATCTGATGGATGCGATGGGCGTGCGCCATTCGGTGCTGGACGCCCGCGGCACAGTGGCGCTGGAACCCGCCCTGGCCGATGTGGCCCACGAGCTCAGCGGCAGCATTCACTACCCGGATGATGAGAGCGGTGATGCGCACCTGTTCACGCTGAAACTGGCGGATCTGGCGCGAGCTCGTGGCGTGGACTTCCAGATGAAAACGTCGGTGCAGCGCCTGGTCAGGGAGGGCCACCGGATCACGGGGCTGGAGACCGATGCGGGCCCGGTCACCGCGGACGCCTATGTGCTGGCCGCGGGGAGTCTCGCGGCGCCGCTGGCACGGCCGTTGGGCCTGAAACTCCCGATATATCCGGTGAAGGGGTACTCCATCACCCTGCCCTGCGGAAGCTGGGCCGGCGCGCCGGTTATCCCACTGATTGATGACGCCAACAAAGTGGTGTTCACTCCCCTGGGGGAGCGCCTACGCATGGCAGGCACGGCGGAGTTCACCGGCTTCGACCTCAGCCTGAACCGGGTGCGGGCCGAATCCGTGCTGAGACAGGTTTTGAAAACACTGCCGTCGCTGGAACCGCACGCGGAGCGCTCGCAGCTTACCCCGTGGTGCGGGCTGCGCCCCATGTCCGCTGATGGCGTCCCCATTCTCGGCGATTCCGGCATCACCAACCTGTACCTGAACTGCGGCCCCGGCCATCTGGGCTGGACCTTCGCGTGCGGGCTGGGGAGCCTGCTGGCGGATCACATCAGCGGGGCAGCGACCGCGCTACCGCTGGCACCGCTGGCCGCAGGACGATTCTGAAGCTCAGGCCGATCCGCGAGTACGCTGCAGCCCCATCACATCCGGTTCCGGCTCCGGCGCATGGAAAAGCCAGCCCTGCATGACGGTACATCCCATGGCTGTCAGCTGCTGCCGCTGCGTCTCCGACTCCAGCCCTTCCACCACCACATCGAGCCCGAACCGGCTGGCGACGATGACCACGGCGTGGATCAGGGTTTCGGCCATATGGCGGTCCTCCGCCTCGCCGGAGCCCATGGCGGCTACCAACTGCCGGTCAATCTTGAGGGCATCCACAGGGATACGGCGCAGCACGCTGAGAGCACCGTGATCCAACCCGAAATCATCCAGGCCGACACGAACCCCGGGCAGCCGCGTGCGCAGTTCGTCAAGTCGGTCCCGGACCACTGGCGCATACTGCAATGCCTGACCCTCGAGCAACTCGATTTCCAGCGCCGCTGGCGGCAGCTCATGGGCATCGAGTAGCCCGGCAAGCCAATCGATGAAGCCGGGATCCCGGAGCGTGGCGCTACAGATGTTCCAGAACAGGCGCAGGTTGGGTTGATGCCGCCGCCAGTTCACCAGCCGGGGCAATGACTGGCTCAGGACATGACGATCCAGCGCCGGCAGCACACCGGCAGTCTCCGCCTGATTGATAAAGGCACTGGCCTCCAGTCTTCCACGCCTGGGATGGGGCCATCGCGCGAGTGCCTCCAGGCCCAGCAGCTTCCCCGCCGCCAGATCAAACCGCCCCTGATAGTCCACGTCGAAGACAGCGTCGGCAACGGCCTGCCGCAGCTCCCCGGCCAGTTCCAGCGCTTCCAGCGCCTGCGCCGACATGGAGGCGTCGTAATACCGCAGAGCATTCTTACCGACTTCCTTGGCCGCATACATGGCCCCGTCGGCCGCTCTCAGCAGCCCATCGGCATCATCCGCATCCTGCGGATAAATGGCCACGCCAATACTCGGCGTGGTCCTCAGCAGGCGGCCCTCCAGATACACCGGCTCTGATACAGCCTCCAGCACCTTGAGGCCGATGGCGAGCAGATCCTCGGCCTGTTCCGCCTGGAACGCCAGCACAAACTCATCACCGCCGAGGCGACAGACGACATCCTCATCCCGCGTGTTGTCACGCAGACGCTCGGCAATCTCACGGAGCACCCGGTCGCCGGCGGCATGGCCCAGACTGTCGTTGATCAGCTTGAAATCGTCCAGATCCAGCAGCACCAGGCCCAACACGCCGCCCTGACGACGGGCCCGGGCCAATTCCTGCTGCAGGCGGTCATCCAGCAGGTTGCGGTTACCCAGGCCGGTGAGAGGATCATGATAAGCACGCTGACGCAGATCTTCGAGCATACTGGCATGCGCCAACGCAAGACCAGCCAGCCGTCCCGCCTCGGACAGCGGCTCGCAGACCTCCTGGCTGAACTGCCCTGCCGCCCGGCGCACCAGCGTGATGACCCCGAAGGGTTCGCCACCCTCCCCCATCAGCGGCTCGGCGCGAATGGAGCGGTAGCCCTGCCGCTGCATCAATTCCCGGGTCAGCGGCCACAGTGTTAGTGCATCAAGATCCGCAGCCTCCATGGACCGCTGCTGCAGCGCCGCTTCCGCGCTGAAGCTCTGCGCCCCGCTGCGTTTGACCGTCTGCAGACGTTGGTGCGCGTGCGACGTCATGGTCGGCGCCACGGCGGAATCCAACATACCCCGATGCCAACGCCGGATGATCACCAGGGATTCAGGCACCTGGTCTTCCAGCAGGTGGCAGATCCGGTGCAGGACATCGCTGACCGGGGCATTGGCGACAATCAGGCCCATGACTTCCGCCCTCGCCGCGGCGAGCCGCCGCTGCCGCCGCTCTGCGGTGATATCGGAGATGGCTGACAGCAACAGTACTTCGCCGGTCTGCGTCACCAGGGGCCGCGAAGCAATGCTGGCATCCAGCGGTGGCGCATGCTCGGGCAGAACCCGCGTGTCGGTCACCACCTCAGTGCCGCCCTCCACGGCCTGGCGCGCACCGGCCAGGAACTGTTCCCGCTGATCCGGTTCCAGGAAATCGATTAGATTGCGGCCCATCAGCGCGTCACGGTTTACGGATAACAACGTACCGAGATGGGCATTTCCCTGATAGAGCACACCATCGGGGTCCGTCAATGCGATGCCCAGCCGGACCGTGTCGTAAATACTGCTGAGCAGTGCCTGCTGGTCGTACAGTTCCCGACTGGTAGCGGCGATTTCCGTCGCGGCCCGACGCAATTCCAGATTGGCCATGACCGCGCGGGCCAGTTCCTCCAGCACATCGATCAGCTTTGGGTCCACCCGGTGTCGCGGCACCGTGTCCAGCACACACAGGGTGCCGATGGAGTAGCCGTCCGGGGTGACCAGAGGCACACCGGCATAGAAGCGTGCATGCGGCGGACCCTCTACATACGGGTTATCCCGGAATCGCGGGTCTTCTAACAGATCGCTAACCACCAGCGGCTGAGTGCTGCGCATGGTGACATTGCACAACGCATCAACACAGGAGGTTTGCTGCACGTCGAGCCCGATCTGCGCCTTCAGCCACTGCCGATCCTGGCCGATCAGCCCGACGGAGGCCATGGGCGTATTCAGCAGCTGAGCCGCAAATCGGACATAGCGGTCGTACACCTCCTCGGGATCCGTACCCATGATGGCGTACTGGTTCAACGCCCTAAGCCGTTCGCCCTCGTGCTGGTCCTGCATGTGCCACACCTCCGCCGCCGCAGCTCCAGCAAAACAACCCCGTTCAACCCGGAATGACCGTGGGCAGCTGTTCGGTGAGTTCCATCCGTTCGCGCATACGCTTGCCAGTGAGAACGAACCCCAGCAACTGCCCGTCCGGGCCACGGAACTCGCCACGCATGGCTTGCGCCTCGCCCTCATAATGCCAGCTTCCGGCCGCGGCATCTGCTGGCGGCCAGCACACCACCTGACAGCAGGAAGTTTTCACCATCACCGGCATGGCCGGGTACACCACGGCCGTGGGATCCCCCGCCAGGGTGGCCCCAAGCGCCCGCGCCGCGGCAGTCAACGGGGGCACATACTGGAACACATGCCCCTCGACCTGGGCGCAATCGCCCAAGGCAAAGATGCGCCCATCCGAACTGCGCAGGTATCGATCCACGACAATGCCATCAGCCACCGTCAACCCCGCAGCGGAGGCGAGCTGCGTCCGCGGCCGCAAACCCGCTGCCACCAGAACCACATCCGCGGTCACCTGTGAGCCATCACTGAGCGTTGCCCGATAGTCACTGCCAGCACGATCCACTGCATCCACAGTGAGCCCGGTGCGCACATCCACGCCGATCTCGCCCAGTGCTTCCCGCAAGGCCGCGCCAGCCGGCTCCGGCGCCAACCGCGCCAAGGGCTCGGATTCCGGGAACACCTGCACCACCTGCTTGCCGGCATCCGCCAGGTCGTTGGCAAACTCGCAGCCCACCAGACCGCCGCCAATGATCAGCACACGCTGGCCGTCATCGGCCGCCGCCCGAAACCGGGCATAATCCTGGAGATCGTTGACGCGGTGAACCTCGCCGGCCGCGTCGCCCCCCAGCGGCAGATCCACCGGAGCCGCCCCCACCGCCAGCACCAGGCTGGCATAGTCCAGTGTCTCGTCGCGCAGACGGACCTGGCAGGCCTGGGCATCGACCGCCTGCACCTCGGCCCGGGTGATAATCCGGGCATCCAGCTGCGTTTCCATGGTGACGGCATCGGCCATGGCCAGTGCGTCCGGGGACTTACCCTTGCGATACCCGGTGGAGAGCTGGGGCTTGGAGTAGCTGCGCCCATCATCCTGGGTGATCAGGATCAGCGACGTGCGCTGATCGTGCTTCCGGAACTCCCGTGCCGTGGTGTAGCCGGCCAGCCCGGTTCCCACGATGATGACCGCATTCGACATACCTGATTCCAACCCCATGACCTGAGACGAATCGCCATTGTACGCATTGCCGTGCAAGGGTCCTATGCCACCGCCGCACCAGGCTTTCCATGCCATTGCACCTTTCCCGTATACTGCTGACACACACAAGACAGGACGTTTGGGGTATGGCATGACCGCGGAGCGCCGAACCTATTACCGACACCCGATCACCTGGGATACGGAAATCCTGGGTCGCGGCTTCGGCCCACTGGCTTTCGAGATTCAGGATTTCTGTGAAGGCGGGGTGTTCGTCGCCGGCGTGTCCCGCACCGCGGATCTGAGCCTGCGCAAACGCTACGAACGGGACCCGAACATCCAGCTGCGGCTTTACGATCCGGTCAGTGGCGAGAGGGATACGGTGCGTGGCCGTGTAGTGCGCTCCACCGACAGCGGCTTCGGTGTTGCGTTCCAGCGCCCCCAGCCCCATCTGGTCAATGCGCTGCTCACTGTCTCGGAAAGCAACCAGAGCGCAAAACGCGGTACTGGCTCTCCACAGACGTCAGGCCGCCCCGCCCGCGGCCCCACACCGCAGTCGAAGGCGCGGCTGGAACATTGCCAGGCGCTGATCGCCGATTACTTCAGCAGCCGCCTGGACGCCTTTCTGGCTCAGGCGGAAGGCGCCCTGTTCTCCGCCGCGGAAAAGGCCGGCGGCAGTGCCGATCAAACGGCCTACCTGGGCGGCACACGGCTGCTCAGGGAACACCGGAAGCTGTTCACCACCGACTTGGCGGACGAGGTTCTGAATTACTGGGGCCGATTGGGGGACTTCACCATCGAGACCGATGAAAAACCCCGCGATCGGACGCAGTTGTCGCTTGTGGACGATACCGAGTTTGACGACTGGCTCTTACGCTCCGAAGCCATCACTCGGGCGGAAAGCCGTGCAATCCGCTCCCTGCGCAATCTGCAGCGGCGTCTCTCCGCGCTGGCCGGCAGCCCCATTGATGAGCGCAGCAATCCCATCTCGCCCACTGTTCTAATGCAGCTCCTGGGGAACCGGCTGCGCACCTTCCACCCGGACCCGAAAACCAAGGAGGTGCTTTATCCGGTTTTCGGCAAAGCGGTCCTGAACCAGCTCATCGTGCTTTATGACAGCCTGAATGCGGAACTGCGGGCCCATGGAGTGCTGCCGGAGCTGGAGCAGGAACGGTTGCGTATCACCAATGTCCGCAGCATCGGCGGCCGGCGCGGGCTGACCGAGACGCGGAACGCCGGCCCGGCCAATGCAGCAGAGCATTCGGCGGAGAGTGCACCGGAAGCGGAAGGGCCGACACCCACGGGTGTCCAGGGCCAGGAGGCGGGCCTGGGAACGCTGTATCGGACCGTGCGGGAGTTGTTCCACTCCAGCCGTGACCGTATCAGTGGCGACCACCCGGACGGCCACGCTGCGGACACAACAGGGGCCGTTGCCCCCACAGACGCGCTGTTGCGCGCCGTGGAGGAATTGCGGGAACGTCCGTCCACCGAGTCGGACCGCCCGCTGGCTGAACAACTCCAGGCGCAGTTACAGCGCGACAGCCAGGGTGGCCCCGTACAACTGCGCCCTGAACAACGCGAGGCCGTGGAGTTGCTGGACCATTGGTTCACAGGCCTGCGTCGTGAGCATGGCAGCGATTCCCAGTTTTTCCATGACTGGAGCCAGCGTCTGATTCCGGTTGCGCTGCGCGAGGAACTCCAAAGCGGTGAGTTTCTCCAGGGCCGCAACCAACCCTTGCACCGGATTATCGACGCCCTGGACCAGGCCGCGGAATCGCTGGCCGGCATGCGCGACCAGGAACGGCATCGCATCCGCCAGGAGATGGACACCACGCTGCGGGAAGCCGTGGAACAGTCGAACGGCAACCCTGAACAGCTGGAAGAGGCCGCATCCACGCTACAGGAGCAGGCATGGCGTGCGCGCCGCGTGCAGGAAGCCGGGCTGGAGCGCATCCGCCAATCCTGTGACGGCAGCGAGCGGCTGGAACAGGCCCGCCAGGAAGTGGAGGACGCGCTTGAGAAGATACTGGGCGGCCGCCAGATTCCACAGCCGCTGCTTGATCTGGTGGATCAAGCCTGGCGCAACCGCCTCGTGCTGCTGGAGTTGCGGCGCGATCGGGAGCCGGAAACCTGGCAGCGCAGCCTGCGCGCGGTGGAACTGCTGCTGCATGGCATCGGCTCGCCGGATGTGCCGCGGCGTTCGGTGAAGGGTACCGACAATCTGCTCAAGTTCATCGAAACCTCACTCTTGCAAGGGAATTTGCCTCCGGACCGCAGCGCGGCACTGGTGGAGAATCTGGCCTACTGGCTCAAGCGCCCCGCCGGCGACACCGAACTGCCGGCCAGCGGCCACTTCGCGCGCGCCCACAAGCGCCCGGATCAGAGCGACGCCAAGGACCTGCCACAGGAGTGGCTGGGTCAGGCCAAACTGCTGGAACCGGGAGACTGGGTGTTCTTCCGCGACGCCTCCGGCCAGCCGGAACCCCTGCGCCTTGCCTGGACCAGCCAACGCCGGGACCGCTTCGTGTTCATCAACCGTGGAGGGCAGAAAGCCGCGGAATTGTCGCTGGGTGAACTGGCCCGGCGCCTGGGCGCCCGCGAAGCCGACACGGACAAGGATCTCAACACCCCTGCCACGCAGCGCCGCTGGCAGGACATGCTGGTGCGCATGAACCGGGAACTGGCGCATCGGGCCAGCCATGACCCGCTCACCGGGGTACTCAATCGCCGCGCGCTGGGGCGCCGCGTGGAGCACTTGCTCCAGCACCCGGCTGGCGCCCGTTACAAGCACACGCTGCTGCAACTGGCGCTGGACGACTTCAAGGTGGTCAACCACAAGCTCGGCCACAGCGGCGGCGACAAGGCGCTGAAACTGTTCGGTAGTTTCCTGCGCGACCAGGCCGGGCGGCGCGGGCTGGTTGCCCGGCTGGGGGGCGACGAATTCGCCATCCTGCTGGTGCGCAACGCCTCCGACGATGCCGGGGCGCGCCTCGCCCGCGAACTCCTGTCGGCGCTACAGCATCAACGCTTCACTGTGGACGAAATGCCGGTGAAGCTCACCGCCAGTGTTGGCGTGGTGTCTTTTTCCAGGGAAACGCACCGGCTGGCAGACTTGCTACGTGACGCGGATAACGCCTGCTTTGCCGCCAAGGAAGGGGGCGGCAACCGTGTCCATGTCTACCATCCGGGCGACTCGGAAACCAAGGAGCTGCGGCGCAGCATGGAACAGGCGGCACGGGTGGATCAGGCACTGGAATCCGGCCTGCTCAGCCTGCGCTGCCAGCGTATCGCGCCGCTGCAGCACAGCGATTGGCCCCCTATGTACGAAATGCTCATGGTGATCTCGGGGGACGCCCAAGGCACCATGCGGCCGGATCAGTTCATTCCATCTGCGGAACGCTTCGGCCGTATGCCGGCGCTGGACCGTTGGGTGATCAACCGGACGCTGCGCTGGATGAAGGAGCATCCGGACCGGCTGGAGTCACTGGACGCGCTGAGCATCAACCTCTCCGGGCAGACACTGAACGATGTGGGGTTCATGGATTACCTGCGCGACCAGTTCGTCAGCTACCGGGTCTCGCCGCAACGGGTCTGCTTCGAGGTGACGGAGACGGCGGCGGTGGCCAATCTATCGCTTGCCGCCGATATGATCCGCGAGTTCAAACACATGGGATGCCGCTTCGCGCTGGATGATTTCGGCAGCGGACTGTCCTCCTATTCGTACCTCAAGAACCTGCCGGCGGATTACCTGAAGATCGATGGCGAATTCATACAGGATCTGGATCGGCCCGACGCGGATGACGCCATGGTGAAATCCATCCACGAACTGGCGCATCACCTGGGACGTCTGACGGTGGCGGAATCCGTGGAAACCGACCGGGTGCATGAACGTCTGCGCCACATCGGGCTGGATTACGCCCAGGGGTTCCTGGTACACAAACCCATTCCTCTGGAACAGCTGGGCAGTACCCTCTCGTGACGGCCGGCACGGCCATCGGAACAAAACAACGACAAACAAAGTACAACTATTGTACAATTACATAATGGTTTGTGAATCTGGCTGCCAGCACGTGATCCGCCGCCAGTTCGACCCACTCGAGGAATGTCGTTCGCAGAATCGGCACGCCGTTCAGTCCTCACAGAGGTTCACTGCAATGCAAATCGACATGGAACGCTGCTTCGCCGACATCATGACCGCCATCGGCGAGGACGTGACCCGCGAAGGCCTGGTGAAGACGCCCGCGCGGGCCGCCAAGGCTTTCGAATACCTGACCCAGGGCTATCACCAGAAGCTGGACGATATTGTCAACGGCGCGATTTTCGCGGCGGACAACGATGAGATGGTGATCGTGCGGGATATCGAGTTGTACTCCTTGTGCGAACACCATCTGCTCCCGTTCATCGGCCAGGCCAATGTGGCCTACATCCCGGATGGCAAGGTCATCGGCCTGTCCAAGATCGCGCGCATTGTGGACATGTATGCGCGCCGGTTGCAGATTCAGGAGAACCTTACCCGGGAGATCGCGGAGGCGGTGCAGAATGTCACTCAGGCCCGGGGGGTGGCGGTGCAGATCAAGGCCAAGCACATGTGCATGATGATGCGCGGCGTCTCCAAGCAGAACTCCGAGATGAGCACGTCCGTCATGCTGGGCGCCTTCCGCAATTCCCAGTCCACACGGATGGAGTTCCTGCAACTGATCCGTCCCTGAGGGTGATCACGGCCGAAGGAGGTTCCGCCATGCCGCATCCACAGCCCGTTTTCGAACCAACCCTGGGTCAGCTGGAACCGTCCCGTATCCGCATCAAGCAGCTGCGCCTGCGCACGTTCGTGGGCTTTAACGAGGAAGAGCAGGAAAAGCGCCAGGATGTGGTGATCAACATCGCTGTCGAGTACGACGCCCTGCGCGCCGCCCGCTCCGACCGGCCGGAAGACGCGCTCAACTACCGCACCATCACCAAACGGGTGATCGACCTGGTGGAAAACAACCGCTTTCTGCTGCTGGAGAAATTGGTGCACGACATCCTGGCCCTGGTGCTGGAACATGAAGCCGCGTTACGCGCCGAAGTGGAAGTGGACAAACCCCACGCCTTGCGCTTCTCTGATTCGGTATCCTTGACCATGAGTGCGCAACGGGATTGTTGAGGAAACACGGGTCTATTCCCTGGGAATAGACCCGTGTTTCCTAAAACCTGTCAGGAGGCGGCATGGAACTTCCCAGAGACACACGCAAGACGGCGATCCTGCTGGGTTCAGCCGGGGTATTGCCCTTCGTGTTCGGCGCACTGGCCGCCTGGGTCATCGGCGACAGCCCCCTCGGCCGCTGGAGCGTCGACGCGGCCACGCTCTACGGTGCCGTGATTCTATCGTTCCTCGGCGGTATTCAGTGGGGCCTCATCCTGCAGAAACCTGATGACCAGCACAGCCTGCTGTTTCTCACCGTGCTTCCCGCCCTGCTCGCCTGGGTGGCCCTGCTACTGCCGGACCGTTTCACACTGGGTGTGCTGATCGTCTGCTTTCCGGCCTGCCTGATTCTGGATTTCCGCCTGTCGATTCCGGCCTGGTTCCGTACTTTGCGCGCTGCCCTGACCATTGTCGTGGTAGCCAGCCTGGTGGCACTGCTGATTGCCATCAGCGGGTAGTCGTCAGGTTGCCGGCATTCAGCAGCGTGCCGCGGCCCACACGGGTGCCACACGCGAAAAAGCCGTCACGCCCGTTGGAGACACGACGGCTTTTCGTCCATCGACCTGGGGTCTTGCCCTGGCTCAGCCCCCGGTCTTCTCGGCGACGATACGCTGGTAATCGTCCTCCCAGAAAAACTTCTCTTCGCCGAACGCTGGCTTGAGGTGGTTCAGCCAGGTGGCCTCGGGATCATACTTGGCGAAGAACGGACGCTGCACCCAATCCGGATTACGGCCCTGGATGAACCGTAGCACGAACACCTTCTCGCCGTGGATCTCGGTCACGCCCTGGATTTCCACCTTGCCCGGATCCGCGCTCATGGACGGCCCACGCGCCGTCCGACCCAGACCGGACACCTGCTGCATGGCGCCGCGGTAGACCTCCCAGGCCTGCGCCAGCGGCACCTCGAAATAGCGCCGGGCACCGGTATCCCGCTCAACGAACATGTAATAGGGAATTATCCCCAGCCGGACCTGCTCACGCCACATGCGGGCCCAGGCGTCGGCATCCTTGTTGATGTGGTTGAGCAGCGGCCCCTGGGAGCGAATCTGGGCGCCGGTGTCGCGGATGCGGCGAATGGCCTCCCGCGCGACGTCGGTGGAGAGCTCCTGCGGGTGGTTGTAATGGGCCATCAGCGCCACGTGCTTGCCGCTTTCCACCAGCCGCTCCAGCAGACGCAGCAGGTCGTCGGCATCCTTGTCGGAGACAAAGCGCTGCGGCCAGAAGGTCAACGCCTTGGTGCCGATGCGCACCGTCTGCACATGGTCCAGATCGGCCTCCAACAGCGGCTCCATGTACTGGGCCAGATTCTTGGTCTTCATCACCATGGGGTCGCCACCGGTGAACAGCAGATCGCTGACCTCGGTATGACTGCGCAGGTAGTCGATGAGCCGGTCGGCCTCATTTGAGGCAAAGCGCAATTCCTTGTCGCCCACGAACTGCGCCCAACGGAAACAGAAGGTGCAGTAGGAATGACACACCTGACCCTGGCTGGGGAAAAACAGCACCGTTTCCCGGTACTTGTGCTGCATGCCCTCGACTTTTTCACCCTCGAATTCCGGCACGTTCAGATCCATCTGTCCGGCTGGATGCGGGTTCAGTTCATTGCGGATCTCCCAGGCCACACGCTGGATCTCGGCCCGGTCGGCGTCACGCCGCAGCACGTCGGCCATACGGTTGAAATGCTCCGGCGCCAGCATCCCCTGCTGGGGAATGGTGAGTTGGTAGATGGGATCGTCAGGCGCCTGCTCCCAGTTGATCAACTCATTGAGTACGTACTCGTTGACGCGGAACGGCAGCACGTTCGCCACCACCTTCATGGCAAAACGCGCGTCTTCCGACATACGCTGAATACCGGGGATCTGGTCCATGTTCCGGGTGGTGAACACCTGGAATCGGCGCGGCTCCAGCACGTTTTCCCCTTTCGGGGTCTGCAGCGGAATGGACTGACTCACGGGCTCAGCCTCCCTATGGTTTTCCGAATGACACTTGCTGCGGCGTCGACACCCTGGACGATCAACCCGTGGAGGATCGTCTGCCCTTACTGCGTCCTTGAGTTGTCCGCCAGCCGTGCGGACAGTGAGAGGGGTCGGGCGGAGGGTACCGACCGACGGCCGCGGCAGGCGGCGCCGGAGCAACCAGATAATATTAAAGTGTTGCCCTAGTATAACACTGGATCCTCGCTACGCTAAGCATCCGGAAAGACAGCACAATTTGGCACTTCCCCGGAGGCGGTAGGCGGCCTGGGGAAGCGCTGATCCATTCGCAGGGTTCCACGCCGGATCAGGCATACTGTGGGCAGGACTGCGGCCTGCAGCGGTATACTGCTTCACTTTTCATCACAGGTTTCGGAGCCACGCGGTTTGGAGTTGAGCAACCAGATCATCTTTATCGCCGGACTGCTGTTCCTGGTCAGCATTCTGGCCAGCGTGGTGTCCAGCCGCATCGGAGCACCATTGCTGCTGGTGTTCCTGGTCATTGGCATGCTGGTGGGGGAGCAGGGTCCTGGCGGTGTTTCCTTTGACGATTACCAGGCGGCCCACCTGATCGGCACGTTGGCGCTGGCCGTCATTCTGTTCGACGGCGGACTGCGCACCAAGGTGGAAAGCTTCCGTGTAGGGCTCAGGCCCGCCGTCACCCTGGCCACCGTGGGCGTGGTGATCACTGTCGCAGCCACCGGGCTCATCACGGCCTGGGTGTTCGATCTGCCTCTGGTGGTCGGGCTGCTGATCGGTGCCATTATCGGATCCACGGACGCCGCGGCCGTGTTCTACCTGCTTCATGCCCATGGGCTGGAGCTCAAGCAACGCATTGGCGCAACGCTGGAGATCGAATCCGGCAGTAACGACCCCATGGCCATCTTCCTCACCATCGTGCTGGTGGAGGTGGTGCTGGGCATGCATGAAAACCCGGGCGTGGACCTGCTGGTGGAGTTTCTGCTGCAGATCGGCCTGGGCGGCGCTGCAGGCCTGGCCGGCGGCGCACTGCTCGTCGCCCTGATCAACCGGATCCGCCTGACCCCCGGGCTATACCCTCTGCTGGCGATCGCGGGAGCTCTGCTGCTTTTCGGGCTCACCTCCGTACTGCAGGGCAGCGGTTTCCTAGCCGTGTATCTGGCGGGCATCGTGCTCGGCAACCGCCGCCTGCAGAGCGCGCTGCCTATCCGCCGCTTCCACGATGGCATGGCCTGGCTGGCGCAGATCGTGATGTTTCTGATGTTGGGGCTGCTGGTGACACCCAGCGATCTGCTGGTGGTGGCGCCGGTGGCTCTGGTGGTGTCCGCGGTACTCATCCTGTTCGCGCGCCCCCTGGCTGTGGTGCTGTGTCTGTTGCCGTTCCGCTTCCCCTGGCGGGAACAGCTGTTCATCAGCTGGGTGGGCTTACGCGGTGCGGTGCCGATTCTGCTGGGGCTGTTCCCCCTGATCGCCGGGCTGGAAAACGCCCAGTTGTACTTCAACATCGCATTCTTCGTGGTACTGCTCTCGCTGGTGGTCCAGGGCTGGACGGTGGCGCCGCTTGCGCGTTGGCTGCAGTTGGAGGTGCCGCCGCGCTCCCGCGTTCTGCACCGCACCGAGTTGGACCTGCCCGGCCAGGCGGACTACGAGCTGGTGGTGTACACCGTGGAGGAGGACAGCCCCGCCATCTATCGGCCGATTCATCGCCTGAGCCTGCCCGCCGGTTGCCAGGTGGCCATGCTGATGCGCAAGGGCCGTCCGGTGCCGCAGCCGGAACAGGAGGTGCTGACGGCGGACGATTCCCTGTATATGCTCACACCCCCGGAGAAGATTGCCGAACTGGACCGCCTATTGGTGGCGCAGCACGGACCGGCCCGGCTGGATGAACATGTGTTCTTCGGCGATTTCGTCATCAACGGCGAAACGCCGCTGGTGGCCCTGGCCACCGCGTATGGCTTCCAGTTGCCGGATGATGCGGACCCGCAGCAAACCATCGGTAGCTACCTGTACACTGTGTTCCGCAAGCGCGCGGTGGTCGGCGACCGCGTAAACCTGAACAATGTGCAGTTCGTGGTACGCGAGATCCAGGGCAACCAGATCGTGCAGGTGGGCCTGAAAATCCGCCGGCCACAACAGAAGAAACCGCAGTGATTCATCGAGGTTCTAGCCATGAGTGACGCCCTCCGAGAACAGCTGCTGAAGGCTGGCCTGGCGGACGAGAAGCGGCTGAAGCAGAGCAAGAAGGAACTGCAAAAGCAGCGCCAGAAACAGCGCAAGGGTGGCAAGAAGGCCAAGGCAACGGCGATGCCCGCCCCGGAAAAGCAGCGCCTGGCCGAGGAGCGCCGCCTCAAGGCGGAGCGCGACCGGACGCTGAACCAGCAGAAGGAAGCACAGAAAAGGCAGAAATCGGTCAAGGCCCAGATCGAGGACCTGCTCAAGCGCCATGCCCAGTCCACGCGGGACGGCGAAATCCCTTTTCACTTCACCCAGGACAACAAGGTCCGGAAACTGGAGGTCACGGCGAAGCAGCAGCAGGGCTTGAGCCAGGGCAAGCTGGCCATCGTCCGCCATGACAGCCGCTATCATCTGGTGCCCGCCGACATCACCGAGAAGCTGCTGGAGCGTGATGCATCCCTGTTCATTTACCGGGTGGAAGCCAGCACTGACGGAACGGATGACGACGATCCGTACAAGGATTTCCCCATTCCCGACGATCTGCAATGGTAGCCGCCGATGGATGCGCGTACTGAGACCAACCTGGATTCCCTGCTGCAACGGGCGGAAAGCGTGCTGCAGCGCCTGGAACACGTCCTGCCCGCCCCGCCCACCGCACCGGACTGGGACGCCGCCATCGCCTTTCGCTGGCGTCGGCGGGCGCAGCACGGCCTGCTGGAACCAGTGCGTCATCCGCACGAATTGCGTCCCGAACAACTGCGTAACGTGGACCGGCAACGGGATCTGCTGGAGCGCAATACACGCCAGTTCGTGCGCGGCCTGCCGGCCAATAACGCGCTGCTCTGGGGCTCCCGCGGCACCGGGAAGTCCTCATTGGTCAAGGCCATGCTCAACGCCCATGCACCGGAAGGCCTGCGGCTGATCCAGGTGGACAAGGACGAACTGGTGGACCTGCCGGATATTCTCGATCTGGTCTGGGACCGACCGGAGCGCTTCATCCTGTTCTGCGATGATCTCAGCTTCGAGGCGGACGACGGCAGTTACAAGGCGCTGAAGGCGGTGCTGGACGGATCGGTGACGGCGGCGCCCGACAATGTGCTGGTCTACGCCACATCCAACCGCCGCCATCTGTTGCCGGAGTACCTGACAGAGAACGAGGAGGCGCGCAACATCGAGGGGGAAATCCACCACGGTGAGGCCGTGGAGGAGAAGATCTCCCTGTCGGAACGCTTCGGCCTCTGGGTGTCGTTCCACCCGTTCAGCCAGGATGCCTATCTGGACATCGTCTGGAGTTGGCTGCGGGAACTGGGAGCCGCCACGGACGACGTGGAGCGCATTCGTGAAGAAGCCCTGCGCTACGCCTTGGGACGTGGCTCCCGCAGCGGCCGTGTGGCCTGGCAGTTTGCCCGGGACTGGGCCGGGCGTCAGGGGTTGGAACGGGGCTGATGTGGCTCGGCCACGGGTGGCGCGGCGCGATGGCGGCAACCGCTGCGCGGTTACCCTCCTACGCCAGACCAGTCGCGTGCGGGGGCACCTTGGCGTAGGGCGGTAAACACTGCCAGGCGTCTGCCGCCGATCCGGCCGCAGGCCGGAAACACGGGGACGAACGGCTGAACCTTGCTCCACACTAACCGGTTACCGCACGACCTCGGCGGACCCGTAACGCTGCTGCAGGGCACGCTTGTCCACCTTGGCGGCGCCGGTGGTGGGCAGGCTGTCAACGAACTCTACGCGATGTGGCACCTTGTAACCGGCCAGGCGCTCCTTCAGCCAGGCGCGCAGCGCTTCCGCGTCCACAGTCTCACCCGCTCGCAGAACAACGGCCGCGCAGCCCACCTCCCCCCAGGTGTCATCCGGCACGCCGAACACCGCGGCTTCGGCGATAGCCGGGTGGGCATGAAGCACACTCTCGATTTCCGCCGGGTAGACGTTCTCACCACCGGAGATGTACATGTCCTTCAAGCGGCCGACGATGGTGTAGGCACCGTCCTCGTCACGGCTGGCCAGATCCCCGGTGTACAACCAGCCGTCAGCGTCAATGGCCTTGGCGGTGGCAGTCGGGTTATTCCAGTACCCCGGTGTCCGATGCGGTCCGCGGATGAGCAGTTCTCCCGCCTCACCCATCGGCGGTTCACCGTTGCCTTCCAGGGCCCGCAGCCGCACCTCCACATGGAACAGCGGATACCCCACCGCACCGGGTTTCTTGCGCACCTGTTCCGGTGGCAGCCAGAAGGTGTTGGGGCCGGCTTCGGTCAGACCGTAGCCGGTCTTGAAATCCACGCCGCGCTCCCAGAAGCGCTGGAACACCGGCATCGGGCATGGAGCACCACCGCTGATCACCAGCTTGAGCCGGGAGAAATCAGCCTCCTGCCAGCGCCGGTGGTTCTGCAGCACGGTGAACATTGTGGGCACGCCGAAGAACAGGTTGGCCGCGCCCTGCGCCACCAGATCAAAGACCTGATCCGGATCAAACCCTTTGCAGACGATGCTGCAGCCGCCGGCCTGCACCAACGGCGAGGTGAAGACGTTGAGCGCACCGGTGTGGAACAAGGGCGCGTTGAGGATGGCCGTATCCTCCGGGCCGATGCCCCAGCTCATTACCGTATTGACCGCATTCCAGGTGATGGTGCCGTGGGTGAGGATTGCGCCCTTGGGCAGCCCCGTGGTGCCGCCGGTGTAGCAGATGACCCAGGGGGAATCGTGCTCCAGGGGTGGCGTGGGGAACGGATCAGCGGGGAGCGTATTCCGCTGATCCAGGTGGCGATGGGCATCATGGGCTGGCTGTTCCATGGCCACCCAATCCGCCACGGATTGGCATTCCGGCCGCTCTGCCAGCTGCCGCACCATATCGGCGAATTCAGCGCTGTAGCATAGGGCGGCAGGAGCCGCATCGGCGATCAGCGCCGCCAGTTCGTCCACCGACAGGCGCCAGTTAAGGTTCTGCAGAATCGCGCCGGTCTTGTTGCAGGCAAACCAGAGATCCAGATAGGCGAAGCTGTTACTAGCCAGCACCGCCAACCGGTCGCCCGTTTGCAGACCCAGCGCGTTCCGCATCCACCAGGCCGTGCGGTTGGCCTCGGCGTTCCAGGCACTGTAACTGCGGCGCTCGCCGCTACCGGCATCCACCAGTGCGATCTGCTCCGGCGATAGATTGGCCCGCCGTTGCAGCCAGTCCACTGCCTGCACCATGCCTATTCACCCCGACGACAACATGAACAGACTGTCATCGTAGCCCATTCCACGTCATCGGCAAACGCCAGGCGCCTCAGGCAGGCAGGCCGAAGCGTTCGCGCACGGTCTTCTTGCTGAACTTGCCCGTGGAGGTTTTCGGGATCTCGTCGGCAAAGATGTATTCATCCGGCAGCATCCAGCGGGCGAAACGCTGTTCAAGAAAGGCGTCGAGTTCCGCCTTGTTGAGGCCGTCACCGCGCTTTGGCACCACCACCGCCAGCGGGCGCTGGCCCCATTTCTCATGGGGTACGGCGATCACTGTGGCCTCGGCCACGTCCGGGTGGCTCATGATGGCATTTTCCAGTTCCACGGAACTGATCCACTCGCCGCCGGACTTGATCAGATCCTTGGTGCGGTCCACCAAACGGATGGAACCCATCGGATCGATGCTGGCCACGTCACCAGTGCGCAGCCAGGCGCCATCGTCTGCAAATTTGTCGTCATCGGCGGGCATGCCGAAATAACTGCCGGTGACCCAGGGACCACGCACCTGCAGTTCGCCCACGGCCTCGCCATCCCAAGGTGCTTCGTTGCCGTCATCGTCAATCAGCCGCGCTTCCAGTAGCGGCGAGATGATGCCCATGCGCGCCCGGCAGGCGAATTCCGCATCCTTGCCCTGGGCGGCCACTTCCGGCCGCACCGCCAGAGTGGTGGCCAGGGACTGGGTCTCAGTCATGCCCCAACCCTGGGAGACGTGCAGGCCGTGGCGGTCGAAACCACGGATCTGGGCCTCGGGGATGGCGGAGCCGCCGGACAGCACCCGCAGCCCAGGCAATTTCCAGCGTTCCGGTTCAGCGTCCAGAGCCCGCAACACACCCAGCCAGATGGCCGGCACACCGGCGGCCAGGGTGACCTGCTCTTCCGCGAATAGGTGTAGCAGGCTCTCCGTATCCAGATGCGGTCCGGGCAACACCTGCCGCGCACCCACCATGGCGGCCGCATACGGCAGCGACCAGCCGTTGGCATGAAACATGGGGACCACGGGCAATGCGCTGTCGTGGCAGGACAGGTTGATGGCGTCCGGCAGGGCGGATGCCAGGGCCTGGATACAGATGGACCGGTGGGAGTAGACCACGCCCTTGGGCCGGCCGGTGGTGCCGGAGGTGTAGCACATGGCCGCCGCGGCCTGCTCATCCTTGTCCACGTAGTCGAAATCGCCGCTGGCCTGGGCGATGAAGTCCTCATAACTCTCGTAACCCGCCGCGATCGGCTCGCCGCTGAAAGGCACAACGAACACCCGTTCCAGGTTCACCTGATCACGGAATTGCTCGTACAAGGGCAGCAGCACGTCATCGACGATGAGGAAGCGATCCTCGGCGTGATTCACGATCCAGGCAATCTCATCCGGATGGAGCCGCAGGTTCAGCGTGTGAACCACTCCGGCCGCCGCGGGCACGCCGTAGTAGGCCTCCAGGTGCGCGTAGTTGTTCCACATCAATGTGGCCACGCGATCGCCTGGCTGCAGCCCGGCAGCCACCAGCATTTCCGCCAGGGAACGGGCGCGCTGATAAAACTCACCGTAGGTGTAGCGATGGCGGCTGTGGTCGGGCCGCTGGGTCACCACCTCCACTTGCGGGAACACACGGCCCGCGCGCTCCAGCAATTGGTCCACCCGCAGCGGGGCATCCATCATCGTCGATTGCATTGTCGAGCTTCCTCCACAGGCCGGCGGACTCAGCCAGCCTGCTGCCGTTCCAGGGACGCATGGGCCAACCCCACCAGCAGCGAGACGCCGTGGGGGATGATGCGGTCATTGAAATCGTAGCGCTGGTTGTGCAGCCCGTGGGGATGGTCATCATCCGCCGAGCCCACATGGATGTAGGCCCCCGGACACTCCGCCAGCATGAATGCGAAATCCTCGCTGCCCATGCTGGGTTTGTAGTCAGGCTGCAGCGCCTCGGCCCCGAACTGGGATTCGATCACCTGCCGCGCCGTCGTGGTCGCCTGCGGGTCATTGACCGTGGCCAGGAACTTGGTGTCGATGGTCAGTTCGATGCGTGCGCCGTAATAGTCTTCCAGGCTCCGGCACAGGCGGCGCAGTCCATCACGCACGGCATCGGCGGCAGCGTCGTCCAGGGCCCGGATTGTCCCACACAGGCGGGCCGTGTTGGGGATCACGTTGAAGCCGCTGAGCTGCCCGCTTTCGATGGCGCAGATGCTCAACACCGCCGGGCTGAGCGGATCCACCTCGCGTCCGACAATGGTGTGCGCCTTATGGATCAGTTCCGCGGCGATGCGAATGGGATCGATACAGCCGTGGGGATTCAGGCCACCGTGACCGCCTCGGCCGTGGATAACCAGGTCCACACGATCACCGCTGGCCATGATGGGGCCGGGGATCAGGCCGAACCGCCCCACCGGCAGGGCAGGCCAGTTATGCAGGCCATAGATCTCACCCATGGGAAAACGGCCGAACAGGTCGTCTTCCAGCATGGCACGGGCGCCGCCCACACCCTCTTCCGCAGGCTGGAACACAAAATAGACCCGCCCGGAGAAATCGTTGTTGCGCTGCAGTTCCGCCACCGCCCCCAACAGCATGGTGGTGTGCCCGTCGTGACCGCAGGCGTGCATACAGCCATTGTTGCGCGAGGCATGGTTGACGCCGCTGTGCTCCTCTAGGGGCAAGGCGTCCAGATCGGCACGCAGGCCCACCGCCGTATCGGATGCCGGGCCGCTGCCGTCCACCCAGGCCACAACACCGGTGCCGCCCACACCTGACACATAGTCGACGCCCAGCGCATCCAGGTAGGCGCAGACTTTGCGAGATGTCTTGTGTTCCTCGAATCCCAGTTCGGGCCACTGATGCAGTTCGCGCCGGAAAGCGGTCAGTTTCTCGAGATGCTCGCTGGAAATAGCCATGGTTCACCTGTGGACAAAGCGGCCGACCCCACCAGGAGCCGACCGCAGACGGAAGGGCTTACAACTTGCCGGTGATCTCCATGAACTCGTGCAGCAGCGCCCCGACCTTGCCCGAGTAGTCGGGGTCACGCTCGGAGACTTCGTCCACCACCGCCATGGAGTGCACGCGCATCTGCTCGATGACCTCGTCCTCCATGTGGATGATCTCGCCATCGTAATCGTTGACGAACTCTTCCATGTGCTGGGCATCGCGATGGCTGAACTTGGCGCTGGAGTTGATCGCCGTGGCACGCAGCACGCTGTCCAGCACCTGCTTGTGGTCACTGCCCAATGCGTTCCACTTGTCCATGTTGATGATGACTTCACCGTTGGTGTGGGCAACCAGGTCAGGCCGGATGATGTAGTCGGTCACCTCCTGCAGGTTCATGCCCCAGCCCGCAGCGATACCGCCCCAGTGCGTGGCATCCACAACGCCGGTCTGCAGCGCCTGATAAAGCTCACCACCGCCGATGGATACCGGGGCCGCGCCCATCTTCTCGAACACGCGGGCCGCCGTGCCGGTGGAACGAATATTGAAGCCGCGGAAATCCTCCAGGGTGCGGACCGGCCGGTTGGAATAGAGCGCGATGCCGGCTGAGGAATACGGACCGAGCTGGTACACGCCTCGTGCCGCATACGCTTCACGGATAATGTCCAGCGCACCCATATCGTAGAAGAACAGGTGCATTTCCTCGTGGCTTTCCCAGGTGGCCAGGTTGCCGTTCAGGTGACCGGCGACGGGGATCTGCCCGATCCAGTAGGACGGCCAGGTAAAGGCGCTGTCCAGCGTACCGCGCTGCACAGCGCGCAGGGTGTCCCCCGTGGAGACAACGGAACCCGGCTGGTGCGTCTCGATCTCCAGCTCGCCATCGGTGGCGGCTTTGATCTCGTCCGCCATCTTCTGGAAGATCTCCTCGTAATACCAGGTACCACGGGGCCAATGGGTCTGCATGCGCCATTTGAACTTGGTATCACGGGACGCGATTACAGCCGGGGCACCGATAGCGGCCGCAGCACCTACCGTGGCGCCAGCACCCACACTGAGAAACTTGCGTCGGGACATCGTGTTGTTATTACTCATGGTCATCTCCTCCGGTATCTTTCGAATTCACCCATGAACTCCAATGGGCGTCTAACGGGCAGCCCCGCGAATCCCTGCGGGAACACAGCGGCCGTCCCGGGCACGCCGAGCATTCAACTCCTGAGTCCGGCCGGCGACAGCCAATCAGCGCCCCAGCAGGAAGTTTGTTCCGTCGATCAAAATGCTGGGAAAGGCCAGGAAAACAACCCCGCACCCGATCATCAGGAATACGTAAGGAGCCACAGCCCGGTACAGCGATGAAATAGGCGTTTGCGGGCTAAGGCTCTTGAGATAGAAAATGTTATAGCCAAATGGCGGAGTGATGTAACCGATACACAGGTTCAGCTGGAAAATGATGCAGAACCAGAGCGGGTCAAAGC
>SLCE01000013.1 GCA_007125985.1 Ectothiorhodospiraceae bacterium
CCCGTTCCGGGCGTTCACGGCATCCATCGTCTCGGCAACCAGCGACACCTTGAACGGGGATTCCCCCTCCACATAGCCGGCGACCGAAAAGGCCTCGAACGGGCCGCAGAAGTCGAGCACTTCCACATCATCAAAAATCACAATGGCGACTGAGCGGGTGGGTTGCGATGACATCGTTGTTATTCTCCGAAGCGGTGACTGGGAACAGCTATTTCAAGCCGCAGTTGTCAGTCTACGCGATCCGCGATGTCCCGTGCCCGCATACCGGCCTCCCGGCCTCCCGGCCACTGGCCGGAATATCGCCCTTACCACGGCCAACGCCCGGCCTAAACCAACGGTCAATCCACCGTCACCACAATCTTCCCAAAATGCTGGTCGCGGGCCATGGCATCCAGTGCCTCGTTGGCCTGTTCCAGTGGATAGGTGACGCTGATGGGGATGCGGATGCGCCCCGCCTGGATGGCCGATCCCATCTGCGCCCAGGCCTTGCGGACGATAGTCGCAACCTCATCAGGTGTACGGGTCCGGAACGTCACGCCGATGTAGGTGATCCGTCGCGCGGCGTGCAGGTCGAAATCGAATTCCCCGGTGTTGCCGCCCAGTCGCCCCACGTTCACGATGCGGCCCTCGAGCCGCGTGGCGCGCAGGTTGTCATTGGCCACGGGCGCACCGATCTGGTCAATGATGAGATCGACACCGGCGCCGTCCGTGGCCTTCAGCACGGCATCCACCCAACCCGTATCGCCCGTGTCCAGCGCCAGGTCCGCGCCCTGATCGGTCAGCCGCATACGGCGTTCCGCATCGCGGGATGTGCCAATCACCAGCTCCGCACCAATCTCCCGGGCGATCTGCATGGCCATAATGCCCACGGCGGAACTCGCCCCTTGAACAAGCACCGACTGGCCCTGCTGCAACTCACCGCGCGTGACCACGGCGTCATGCATGGTATTGAGGGCTAGCGGCAGCACCGCGGCTTCTGCCTGCGAGAGCGCCTCCAGCGGCGCCGCCACGGCAGTGCGCTCATCCACTGCCGCATACTCCGCCAACGCGCCGGCGGCCATTGCAATCACCACATCGCCCTTGCGGAATTGCTGCACCTCCGGGCCTACTTCCACCACCGTGCCGCAGAGTTCGCGCCCGAGCCCGATGGTTTGCCCCGCACCCTGACCACCGCTCATGGCCTGTGCGGTCAGCAGGTCCACCCGGTTTAGGCCGGCGGCATGGACTTTGACTAGCATCTGGCGGGACTGAAGTTCCGGCACGGGTGCTTCCCGAAGAGCCGGCTTTCCTGCTTCAATACTGAAACACTGCATAGTCGCGCAACGCCTCCGGCTTCGTTGTTACTAACCTTTCACCAGGTAAAGCCATGTTTCAGTGGTTTCCCCGCTGGCGTGGTCTGCGTTGTGCTCGCTTGACGTGGAATGACCACGCCGGCGCTCCCACGCCTTGGCGGCAAGCCGCACAGCGGCTCTGAAACATGGCTTTACCTCCTGAAAGGTTAGTATTCACACTGCTTATGACTGCGTGCTACCGATGGGCACAGGGTGACATCTACCAAAGCAATTGGCCGTTGGAATCCATGCAGAGAATGCCCACGCGCAAGCGCTCCGCGTCCTCATGCCGCAGTATGCCCAGGCAAAGGTCGCCGGTTGCCTGTTGGAAGTGTGCATCGTGGGCAATCCCGGATACCCCCAGCTCGACAAGAGCTGCCCCGAGCGTGGAGGTGTCATCCAGATTGCCGGTGCTCCGGTCCACCAGGGCTACGCTGCCAGTGGTCTCATCACCTACATTCTGGAACGTCCCGCCGATCAGCATGCGGTCCACGTTGGGCAGATAGCGCGCCAGGTAACCATTGGTCCAGCCTGAGCCCGACACCGCCGGGGCCCAGTCAGTGAGGTTGCCGCTATTGTTGAATGCAGCGTATTGGCTCCGATCCACGGTTGAGGAGGGGTTGCTCGGGTCGGTGAACCGTGTGAACGATCCGGCCATATAGGCCACATTGTTTCGGACCAACAGGTCGTTGACGTCCCCGTAGGCGTTACCGACGAAGTCGGTAGCGGTAATTTCCGGCAGCCAGTCTGTATCCACTGATCCGGCGTCATCGCCCGTGCGATGAATCCGCACCACGTGGGTTGCCGATGGCGCGCCCGCGTAACCCTCGAACGTCCCGGCCACGTAAATATGGGCATCGGTGAGCGTGATTCGGTGGACGCTGGCGTTGGACTGGGTCGGCGTGGGCAGGCTCGTGGTCACAGCACCCAATGTGTCAACGCGCACCAGGCTCTGGTGTGAGGTTCCATTGACCGATGAGAAGCGGCCACCGATCAGGAAATCGCTATCAACGGGGGTGATGTGGAAAACCCCCAGGCTGGACCCATGCTCCAGCTGTGGGCTGAACGACGTCAGCGCGGTGGTCGTGATATCGATTGCGGCGACGCCTTGCCGCTGAACCGCATCCGACAGCTCCGGTGTCTTGATCTCATCGAAGGTGCCGCCAAGGTACAGGTTCCCATTATGAATGCTCAGGGCCTGGACACCGCCGTTCAGCTCCACCGGGAAGTCCTGCCAACGGCCTTCCTTGTCCATTAGGGCGATACCACGTTGTTCTCGGGAG